>NZ_LJPA01000009.1:0-40940 GCF_001414035.1 Frankia sp. ACN1ag
AACGTCCACCGCTCATCCACCCAGCCCGACGCCGCCGGCCCCCGATCCAACACCGCCTCCAACGCCCGCAACTGTTCTTCATCCAACCGGCAGCGTGACGTCGGCCCCCGCGACCGCAACCCCGCCACCCCACCGGCCTTCCACACCCGCCGCCACCGCTCCACCGACCGCTCAGTCACCCGCAACCCAGCGGCAACCTCCCGGTTCGACACACCCTGTTCGAACAAATGNGCGGCTTCTTGTCGTATCCGTTCCCGGCGATCTCGATCCTCAGCGGTCAACCCGCCACCCGTCGCATACCTCATACCAACGGACTACCCAACCCCCAACGATCACCCCAGCGATCACCACCGGATCAACCCGACCCGGCACATTAAAGATCAGTAGTGGAGGTCCCAGATGCGGATCGTCTGGCCGTTCTCGCCGGTGAGGAGGGTGTGGCCGTCCGGAGAGAATGTGAGCCAGTTGCCGGAGGACGGCAGTGTCTGGCTGACCGGTGTGGGCTTGGCGGGATCGGTGACGTTCCAGGACTGGATGGTGTCGCCGAGGGTGAACAGGGTGTGGCCGTCGCGGGAGAAGACGAACGTGTGGNCCGCGTCGGTGTTGCCGGGCTGGCCGACTTGATAGCCGTAAATCCGCAGGTCAAGGTGGGTATCTCTGGAGCCGGCGAGGGGACTTGAACCCCTAACCGCCCGATTACAAGTCGGGTGCGCTACCAGTTGCGCCACGCCGGCCGGCGATCTCACGATACCCGACCGCCGGGTCGGCCCGGCCGCGCCGCCCGCGCGGGTGGCCGCCGCGGCCGGACACGCCCACGGGTCGCCACCTCGGGATCGCCTTATGATCGGGTTCCTGGTCGGGGCGCTTCGGGTATGACGGATGGGGCGGCTTCGTGCCGTCTGTCCCTAGGAAGCGGGGCGTTGCGAATGGGAACCACCGTCGGGTTGGGGGCGATGTTCGCGGGGGCCCCGCCGGAGCAGGGCGGGGGCGGCTCGGCTGGTCCGCGCGGGTGGGGGAGGTTGGCTCGCGCGAGCCTGCTCGCGCCCGCGCTGGCGGCGCTGCTCGTCGCCTGCTCCGGCTCCGGCTCCGATGGCGGCGCAGCGGCCTCGCCTTCGCACTCAACGGCTTCGACCACCTCCGCCAGCGCCACCACGCCGGCGGCTTCGGACGGCACGGCCGCACCGCCCGCTCCGACGGCCCTGGGAACGCCGACGGCCACCGCGTCGGTGGGGCCGCGGGTCGGCGCGCGGAGCTGGTCGAGCCAGCCGGCGACGGCCACGCGCCAGCCGACCCGGCCCGTCCAACTGGTGTCGCTGCGCAGTGCGACCAACGTGGAGAACGGCGTCCGGTTCCAGCGGCTCGTGCTGGAGTTCGCGGGGGGTGTCCCCGGCTACCGCGCCCAGTTCGTGCCGCAGGTGATCCGGCCCGGTTCCGGCGCGCCGCTGCCGCTGAGCGGGCAGGCGGCCTTCGAACTGGTCCTGACCTCCGCCGCCGCCCACGACGACCAGGGCGCCTCGACGCTGCGCACGGCGCCGAACGGCACGGGCCAGTCGGGGCTGAGCTACGCGCTGGCCGGCGACTTCGAGGGGACGGTGCACATCGGCGTCGGACTGAGCCGGGTGGCGGGCTTCCGCGTCGTCGAGCTCACGGGGCCGGACCGGCTGGCCGTCGACTTCCTGCTCTGACGGTCCGGCGCCTGGCGCCGACATGGGACGGCGATCGCCCGCCGGGCCGCGGCCGGATCGTGACGGCGCGTCTGCCGCCCTGAGCCGCGATGAGCTCCGGCGTAGAGCAGCGACCACACCATGACCATCCAGCCTGCCTGACACTGGCCCGATCCGGCAGGTAACCGTGCAGGTCACCGCCCACACCGGGGTTCTGGAGCTCCCCGGGCTGACGGGGCGACCCGGACTCTCGGCATCGTTCACCTGGGCGATCCGCCGGACATCCTCGCCGGTATCCGTGCGATCACCTAAGCACGTTGTCAACCTGCTGCCCTCGCCGGGCTGCCGGCAACCGACAGCATTGCGCATCATTCGGGGAAGGTGCGTCTTTAGCTGATGCCGCGATGAAGCGCCGTACCCAGGCTGCAGGTCTTGCTTCTGACTCGCCGGCACGCCGTTGACCTGGTGGCACGTCGCCGTCTATTTCCCTCTTCCGGGATGCCTTCCGATGCTTTTCTCCTGGACACAAACCCGGAACTCTGGTGGTCCGGAGGCCAAAGCGTGAACCTCCTGATGTCTATGGAGGTTCGACTCCGTCGACTATCCCGCGGGTAACTCGTACGGCCGGCTACGCCGATTCAAAAGATCGACCAGCTAGGTTGGCGCTCGCAGTAGTGGAGTCAATGCAAGTTGCGAGAAAGGGTATGGAATGAAGAACAGGACCGGACGTTACGCCGCTCTTCTCACGATGTCTGGTGTCGCGACCGGCGCCGTCCTGCTCGGTCCGGGCGTGGCCATGGCGCAGGCTGCAGAGCCGACAGTGGCCACTCCCCCCGCAGGCGCTGCCGAGGCCGCCGGCATCCAGGACCCAGGGTTCCCGATCTCCTGGCTAGGGTCGGATGCGGACAAGGACAAGTGGGACCACAAGAAGCAGGACATCACCAAGAAGAAGGAGAAGGCAACCTTCGAGCGGGTGACCTGGTTCGACAAGAAGAACCACCACAAGAAGTGGGACGACCGGAAGTGGGACGACGGGACGAATCCGGGCGACGACCCGACCTGGAATGACGACGACCCGGGATCGGACGTAGGGGATCAGGCAGCCCCCGTGGCGTGGGACCCGGACAAGGGCAAGTGGGACCACAAGAAGCGGGACATCGTCAAGAAGAAGGAGAAGGCAACCTTCGAGCGGGTGACCTGGTTCGACAAGAAGNACCACCACAAGAAGTGGGACGACCGGAAGTGGGACGACGGGACGAATCCGGGCGACGACCCGACCTGGAATGGGGACGACCCGACCTGGAATGGGGACGACCCGACCTGGAATGGCAACGACCCGACGACGATTGATGATGATCCGACGGGGGACGACGCGGATCAGACGAACCTCGTGGCGTGGGACCCGGACAAGGACAGGTGGGACCACAAGAAGCGGGACATCGTCAAGAAGAAGGAGAAGGCAACCTTCGAGCGGGTGACCTGGTTCGACAAGAAGGACCACCACAAGAAGTGGGACGACGGGTCGGAGCAGCAGGATTCAGGCTCAAACGGTCCCACGGATGACGCGGATGACGCGGAGAGCGTCGGCTTCGCCGGCTAGTACGGCAGCCGCTGTTGGGTAGTCAGCCGAGCGGGACGCCTGCGTGGCGGTGCTCCGCTCGGCAGGCGCCGCCGGGCGGTCGCGGGCGATGCGGCCACCGGCCGGTCATCGCGGGTTGAACGACTCGTGGAGATCGACCGGTGGCCACGTGCCCCAAGTCCGTCGAGGCAGGGTCCGACACAGACGGTGACACCACGTGTAGATCATCACTCGCCGTACCCGAACCAGCCCCGGAGTTAACGTGCAGGAAGCCTGGCGTAATTTCCGGTGAATCGGCGTGTGCAACTCTGTGGTATGCAGCCAGGCGATGATCCCAAGGCCGCTATCGTCCAGATAGCCGCGTCAATCGACGATGTCCCCACCATCGAGGAAACCGACGCGATGCTGGACGAGCTACGCAAGCTTCCCCGCACTGCCGACACGATCAAGCTGATCGACGATCTGCTGGGGATCCGTTCACTGCTCGACGCGACGTCCTGAGAAACGTCGCGCCGAGCAGTGAGCGAAAGCTGGGCGGCGCACCGCAGGAGAAGTCGATGCGCCGAGGTCTGACCGACCTGATCCCGGAAGGCTACTGCCGGGAACCAAACGGCTGTCCCTGCTGGCCGCCCTGGCCGCCCTGACCGCCCTGACCGCCCTGCTGGCCGCCACCGAAACGCTCGCCGGACGCTCCACCCTGGCCACCGCCGACGGCCGCCAGCTCACGCAGACGGTTCTCGACGTACCGCTCACTGTGGTGCGTCTTGTCCGCAATCCGCGCGACGAGGTCATCGATGTCGGTCGCGGCATCGAGATCCGCCGGGCTGACCTGACTGAACTGGTCAAGGATGCGGTAACGGAGCTGCCGCCAGTTCTGACGCAGCTGCTGCTCCACCTGCTGGCGCTNCTGCTGCTGCTCCTGCTGGGCCATTTTGTGATCCCTTCTGGTCATTCTCTGAATGCATTGACCGCGCGGGATGGACGGTACCCCAGCCGGTTCGGGCGGCGTCAAACCGACATCGAATTCGAATGTATGCACCCAGCTCCGGGCATCTGACACCCAGCAACCCGCAGCGTCCCGGACGCGCATGTCCCCCGTCCGCAATCAAAGCGGAAACATTGACCGTGAAGACTCGCCTGGCGGGCACCGTTTGCCATCTTCCGAACATTGNGCCGCGATCTTCGCCGGGGACGACCCTGGAATCCGTTCGCTGCCTGTACACCCGCGATGCGCCCGACGTCCTGATGGTCGCGGCCCAGGCCCACCGCGACGCCCGCCGGGCCGCCGTATGACGGCGTTCCGGTCCTACTTCGTCGAGTCGGGAATCCGTGTTCACACGGCAGGCGAGGCGTTCGAGGGTCTCGTGTGCGGTTTTCGCCCGGACAGCTGGCCTGGAGTGCGGGAAGGGGCATCGAGCACCCCACCGACCGGCTGCCCCAGAAGGAGCCGCCCCTGTTTCGGTCAGGCCGCAGCCGACAACGATCTTCCGGTGCGGTGTGGAGGATGGTGCACATCGGCGTCGCCTGAGCCGCGCTGCCGGCCTCCGCGTCGTCAAGCTCACGGGGCGGGACCGGCTGGCCGTCGACTTCGTGCCTCAATCCGGTTGACCCGGACGTAGCGATAACGCCACGATTTGTGAACCATGAACTTTTTCGACGGTGTCTCTCCGGCTGTCCCGCCGCGCCCGGTCGGCCCCTGGCTCACCCCGCCGGACCACCAGCTCGCCGGGGTGGTTCCCCTGGCCCTGACCATCGGCCACAACTCCGACACCGCTGTGTAGGTCGCCTGCCTCGCCGCGTACTCCGCGGGAGTGGAGATCACTCTGGAAATCCGGCTGCGCCCCGGCACCGAGCCCGGCGTCGATCCACGGCTGGCGGTGGACTGGAGCCGGGACGCCGCCCGGATGGTCCGGTTCGGGATCGCGCTTCCCGACGGCTCGCGGGCCATCGCGGCCGGAGCCGGGGAGTCGCTCTCCGCCCGCCTCGGCGAGCCGGGCGACCCGCTGCTCACGGCCCTGCCGGCCGGAAACGCCTCGGACGGGCCGGGGAATCGATACACACCATTCCCCTTCGATGGATCGGCCGGCCGGCCGGACGTCCGGCGCGGGGTCACGTATGGCTTCGCGGGCTTCGTCGGCTCGCGGGCGGAGCAGGCGCACCGGCTGCGGTACTGGCTCTGGCCATTGCCGCCGGATGGTCCGCTGACCTTCGTCGCCGAGTTCCTCGCCCGCGGCCTGCCCGAGTCACGGGTCACCGTGGACGGCGCCGCGATCCGGGCGGCCGCCGGCCGTGCCGTCGACCTGTGGCCGGCCGCTGGGCTGCCCGAGCCCGGGACGCCGCCGGCCGACGTCGCGGCGGCTGCGGCCGAGGTCCGGGCGGCGTTCACCACGGCCTTCACGGGAGGCCGGGGCATCGAAACGGTCCTGGCCGCCGTCGACGACGGAGCGGCCCTGAGGTCGACGCTGGCGACCGTGCGCGAACGCCATCCGCAGCCGACGGCGAGCGCGCGGGTACTGGTCGGGGAGCCGGTGTTCACCGACCCGGCCCACGCGTCGCTCCCCTTCGAGGTGGTGCTGAGCAGCGCGCCCGCCTACGGCACTCTGCTCGGGGAGGCCGTTCTCGTCGACGGAAGATGGAAGGTGGCGAGAAGTTCCTACTGCACAGCGATGTCCTGGGCCGGAGTGTCCTGCCCCGATCGCGTGGGATAGGCGGTCTGTCCGGGCGCGTGCGACGTCTCCCTGACCGCGTCGGACCCACTGGTCGGGGAATGGGCCGTGACCGCCGTCGGACCGCATTACGCCAGCGCGCTCATCGCCCGCGAGCCTGATCCCTCCGCGGTGTCGCAACGCCCACCGCCGGCCCACGGCCGTTCGTTGCCGAGGCCCCAGGGCATGGGGATGATGAAGCTCATGGCCGACACCATCCCGATCCATGGAGTCCGCAACCGGGTCGCGAAGAACGGACCGGCCATCCGCGAGGCGCTACGTCCGGATGATCGTGAGATGTTCGTGGCGGAGCTGCGGATCGCGTTGGCCTTGGCCGACGACAGCCTCGACCTCGTGCCCGTGGCCGCGGTGATCGACAAGTGGTGGGGGCGAGCCGTGCTCACGGCGAATCCGGAGATCGAGGCGGGGGCCCTCGCGGACCGCCGCCGACTGGAGGCCGGGGACCTGACCGTGCTCGGCGGGACCACTTCGTACCCCGGCGGCGATTCGGAGGTCACAGATCCCCAGGTACACGATCCGTTGGGCCACCTTCGCCGAGCGACAGCGTGACACCCTTCCGGCCCAGGGTCGCCGTGAACTCGACGCGTTCCTGAATCGACTGGCCGACGATCCGCATCGGTGCGGGACCGACGACAAGCGCACCGAGCTGTGGCGGGCGGTCTTCGGGCACGGGCTGCTGACGTACAGCATCGAAGAGCGCTGGATCAGCATCACCATCCTGCGGGTGACCTGGGCGGGTTGACATCATGCGGCCATGACCGCCGAGGCTGGTGCGCGGGCCCGGCTGGTGGCCGAACGGGCCGACGCGGCCGCGCGCGTCGCCGCGCTGCGCGAGGGGCTCGACCGCATCCTCGACGACACCGCCGACCGGGATGCCGACGACGAGCATGACATCGAGGGCGCGTCGATGCCGTTCGAGCGCGAACAGGTGCGCGCGACGCTGCGCCAGGCGACCGCCCGCCTGGCGGAGGTTGACGCCGCGCTCGGCCGGCTGGCCGCCGGAACCTACGGTGTCTGCGAGACCNGCGGGCGACCCGTCGGCGAGCAGCGCCTGGCCGCCCGTCCGTCGGCCCGCACCTGCGTCCTCTGCGCCGGCCGCCGGCCGCCGTCCCGCTGATCGGGCCAGCCACCAGGACAGACCGGACACCAACAGCCGTGCCGGTGCGGTCACGGGGTGGATGCGGTCACGGGATGGGCGCGGTCGTGGCGGGGGGCGCGGGCTGACGGGTCAGGACGGCCACGGTGCGGTCGTCGCGGGCCTCGGCATGGGTGTGGGCGGCGACCCGCGCGAAGAGGCGGTCGATGAGCAGGTCGGGCGGGGTGTCGGGAGTGTCGCCGCCGCCGGAGACCGCGCCGATGCGGTCCGCGCCGAACTGCTCGCCGGCGGCGTCGCGGGCCTCGCTGAGGCCGTCGGTGTAGACCACGAGGCGGTCGCCGGGGGCCATCCGCAGGGACCGGGACGTCCAGATCCGGGTGCCCGCGAACAGGTCCGACAGGATCGGGCCGGTCGGTCCCAGCGGCAGGTCGGCGGGGCCGGAGCCGGGGCCGGGCTCGGAATCATGACCAGAGCCGAGATCGTGACCAGAGCCGAGATCGTGACCGGACTCGGATGCGGGACCGGACCCCACGGCGCCGCGGTCCACGCCGGAGCGGGACAGGCGGACGGCACGTCGGGTCAGGTGTACGGCGGGCGGATGGCCGGCGTTGACGTAGACCACGCGGCCCGTGGACGGGTCGGCGATGGCCACGAAGGCGGTGGCGAACATCTCCCCGAGGTCACCCAGCCCGGCGACCTCGTCGACCGTGCCGCCGACGGCGGCGTCGGGCTCCTCCCCGGCCAGCAGGCGCCGGCGCAGCACCGCCCGCACCCGGCCCGCGAAGGCCGCCGCCCGCGAGCCGTGCCCGGCCGCGTCGCCGACACAGATCGCGAGCCGGCCGTCGTCGAGGTCGAACACGTCCACCCAGTCTCCGCTGGCGCCGGGCGTGACCGCGTGCAGCCGCCAGTAGGCCCCCATGCCACAGGCGCACGACTCGCCGGCGAGGGGCGGTTCGGGCTCGGAGTCGGAAGCCGGACGGGGTTGCGGCATCGGGATGTCACGCACGGCCGGCCTCCCGATTCATCCCGCTGGAACATCTGCGGATCCCCAAGGGTGCCCCGCCGCGCCGGTGCCCACCAGGGACTTTCGGCGGGTACCGGGGGGTCTCCCGCCCCGTCCGCCCTGCTGGCCCGGCAGCCGACGCCCCACCCGGAGGTACGACAGCACCACCTTCGGGCCCGGTCGGGCGGGCACGAGGCCGCGATCAGGTGCGGGCGTGGTGGGTCCGGACGCCGGGCAGGACCCGGGACCGGCGCGCGCCGACACCGGGCAGGAAGCGGAACTCGCCGGTCCAGTCGATCGCCGCGGTCTCCGCGTCGGCCGACACCATGGCGTACGTGCGCCACAGGAACGCCGCCACCTCCCGTGCGGGCAGCTCCAACTCGGCGGTGCTGGACGGGCCGCACAGGCACAGCGCGAGCGCGGGCTGCCCGCGCAGCACGATCGGGCGGACCCGCACATCGCCCAGGCCGACGGGGCGGCGCGTCCCGTCGGCGAGAAGCCGGCGGGCGAAGCGCCAGACGACCGGACCCGCCCCGATCCCGCCGCCGACGGTCAGGGTCACGGCGATCGGATCGGTCGGGTCGTAGCCGAAGACGACGCGGACGGGCCGCGGCGGCCGGGCCTCCCGCAGCAGCCGTGCGGTCATCCCGCGGGCCAGGCTGCCGCGGCGCACCGAGAGGCCACCGCGTACCGAGAGGCCATCGCGCAGTGAGGTGCCACCGCGCGGTGAGGTGCCATCGTGCAGTGATCTACCTCGGCGCACCGATCTACCGAGCATGAGGTCCTCCTCCGGGGGTCGGGCCAAGATCGTAGGACAGCGGGCCCGCGGGTCGACATCGCCGCCGGGTGGTCGGTCCCGCACCGACATCACGGCGGAGGTCCAAAGCCGCCGCCCCCGATCGACCGCACACCGGCCAACGAAAACCGCACACCGGCCGATGAAACATGTCCCCCAGCAGAATGCGCGACCCGTGCCCGACGATGCGCCCGCCCGGGCCGAGCTGCATCCGCGCCTGGGACTTCCAGCCCGTCGACGCGGACATTCGCCGGTACTGGCACCTCAGGGCCAGCCGGCCGCACACGGCCGCGACCGACATCGCCTCGGCCACCCCCGGCCCGCGAACCGGCTGCCGACGGCGCCGACCTGGAACTGGCGGCGATCTGTGGTCTACGGTCCGGCCGGTGAACCCCCGCCGGACACTCGGTTTGAGTATCCGTTCAGGTGGTATTAGCACTCCTGCCACGGAAGGGTGGATGCCTAAACCATCGGGTCGCGACACGACGAGGCTGTGCGCCGCGGAACATTCGGGTGGGAGGGCGATGCAATGGCTGCTGCCGCAGGCGGTTCGTCCGTGCTGCGCGCGGCGCAGAAGTTCTGGCAGCTACCCGACGACGATCTGCACGCGCTGGTGAAACTCACCCGTCAGGTGGACCGGGTGGAGCTCAAGTTCATCGTGCCCTCCTCCGCACACCGGCGGGCGTTCGAGATGTTCGGGATCTCCGCGACGAGGGCTCGGCGGCAGCGGGTCTATTACCTTGACACCCCGGACCGGTTGCTGCACCGGCGCGGAGTGGTGGTCCGCGTCCGCAGTACCAGCGGCCGACCGGACGACTCCGTCGTCAAACTCCGGCCCGTCGTTCCGGCGAACGTCGCGCCGCGGCTGCGGCGGTCGAAGCAGTTCATCGTCGAGGTCGACGCGATGCCCGGCGCCTACGTCTGCTCCGCCGCCCTAAGGACCCGTCTCGGTCCCGACGATGTGCGGCGCGCGATGGGCCGCCGCGGCTCGCTGCACGACCTGTTCTCGAAGCAGCAGGCGCGGCTGCTCGCCGCCCACCTGCCCGGGGCCGGCCACATCGACGATCTGGCCGTCCTCGGACCGATCGAGGCGTCTCGGCACCGGTTCCGCCCCGAGGGTTTCGATCGGGTGCTCCAGGCCGAACGGTGGACGTTTCCGGACGGCTCCCGCCTACTCGAGCTATCGACCCGCGCCACGCCACAGGCGGCGGCGCGGACCGCCGCCCGCCTGTCCGCCGTCCTGCGCCGCCACGGCCTCGACCTGACCGGACCGCAGCGGACCAAGACCCGTGCCACGCTCGACTTCTTCAACGCGGCGCCGGCGGCGCAACGCGCAGGGCGGACCGGCCGTCGTCCCACGCGGTGAGGATCGTCTCCGCGCAGTGGCCCTCGACCGCGGTCGTCGCCGCAGCGCCGAAGACGACGTCGACGGCCAGCGCCGGGTCCTGGGCGACGAGGGCCGCGGCGAGGTCGCGGGCGGCGACCGTCTGGTGATGGGCGTCGGCGACGACGTGGACCTCGAAGAAGTGGCGGGCCCCGGCGGCCAGGCCGAGGCGGCGCAGCGCCGCCGCGTAGGCGCCCATCGGCTCCACCGACGTCATCTCGAACAGCGCCAGGTGGCCGACCAGCGCGCCACGCAGCCGCCGGTGCAGGCCGAACAGCGACGGCACGTTGACGGTCGCGAACGCCTGCCCGGGCAACCGGTCCAGGTAGGCGCCGGGTCGGGCGTCGAGATCCAGGGCACGCATGGTCACGGCGAACAGGTTCTGGTGCATGTCCCGTTCGACGCCGTGGCCGTACTCGTCGGCCTGGATCTCCACCAGCGCCGCCTTCGGCGCGCCGGTCAGGCGCGGGATCGCCCAGGTGTGCGGGTCGGCCTCGATGAGCTGGAGCAGCGAACGGTGCATCGCGTACTCGCGGAACTCCTCGAGCGTGCCGGTGGTCGCCAGCCGCCGCGACAGGGAACGGCCACCGGCCCGGGCGATCACGTCCCGCAGCGCGGCCGCGACGTCCCCGACCGCCCCGTCTGCTGAGGCTCCGGCGGCATCAACTCCGACGGCGGCATCGACTCCGACGGCGGCATCGACTCCGACGGCGGCATCGACTCCGACGGCGGCAGCGGCTGCCTCGGCGTGCAGGCGGGCGAGCAGGTCCGCCTCCAGCCGGCGGCGCACGGCGAGCAGCGACGGCTCCCACTCCCAGTCGTCGTCGACCTCGGCGAAGCCGCGGTAGTGCAGGCCGTAGAGGCAGTAGAGGGCCAGCGGGCCGTCCTCGCCGTAGAGCACGTCGTCGTCCGCGGCCGGCGCCGGCCCGAGCCCGGCTGGGCCGGGAGCGCGGCGCAGCCGGTCGAGCAGGAACCCGGACAGCGTCCCCCTGGGCTCGGGCAGGCGCGGCTGACCGAGCTCGGCGGGCGTCAGCACGGCGCCGTACTCCGCCCCCGACGGGCGCGCCAGCCGGTCGGCGGTTGCCGTGGAACCACCGTCCCGCGCGGCGCCGGACCTCGCCGGGCTGATCATGCACCGCTCCCCGACAGGCGGGGCACGGACCAGTCCGGCAGCTCACGGTGCCCCGAGGCGATCGGCGTCCGGCGGCGGCTGTCGACGGTCGTCGCCCGACCGACGCCCGCGGCCTCGTCGAGACCGGTGGCGCTGCCCGCCGCGGTGAGGATCCGGCGAAGCACGGTGGCGGCATGGTCGGGCTCGCCGGCGACGGCGATCGGCCCGCCGACGCGGACCCAGGTGACCCCGGCGAGCAGGTAGCCCTCCGGGCCGAAGAAGGCGCGGCCCGATCGGGCCAGCTCGCCGATGCGGCGGCTGACCCAGGGCTGGCGGGAGTACCGCCCGAACGGGATGGGCCGCACCAGCCAGTCCGCGACCCGGTAGCCGGCGGCGCGGGCGTGNTGGACAAGACCCACCGGGTCGGAGATGGAAGCGATCATCAGCAGCACCACGTCCATCTCCTGGGACAGGATGCGCCGCGCCACGTGCGTGCCGTCGTGCCCGCCCCACAGGTGGGAGGCGCCGACCGGCCGCACGGTCGCCGGCAGGTACGGCGGGTTGCCGATCGCGCACCGCGCCTGCCGCGCCGGTGCGGTGGCGGCGAAGAAGTCGCCCTGGACGACGGTGTAGTTCCCCAGCTCCACCTCGGCCGCCGCCCGACTCGCGATCCGCGCGGCCTCGGCGTCCAGCTCGTACCCGGTGATGGGCACTTGTGACCCGGATCGTTGCAGCGCCTCGACGACCGGGCGGGCGGTTCCCGGCCCGATCTCCACGATGCCGCCGGCGAGCAGCGGCGCAAGCTCGGTCGACGTCAGCAGTCGCTCCACGCAGTGGCCATAGAAGGTGGACTCGATCGGATCGAAGAAGGGCATGCCATCGCTCCTCGGCTACGCAGCACGGCGTCGCTGTCACAAGATGGGGCGGTCGCACAGCGCAGTTACTCACAGTGGGGGAACGTCCGTGCACGCCAGGTAAGAAGTGTCCTGTGCCGGCCCAGCAAAACCTCACTTCCCGCCGGCCCGCCGAGGCCACCGCAAACCCCCTGCTCAGCCCTGTCTGCCACCCGAGACAGGGGATGGACGCCAGCCGCCCGCGTCGACGCCGCCGGGCACCGGGCCGGCCGGGGCATAGGGGGATCGGGTGAAGACGAACGAGGCGAGTTCGAGGTGGCTGAGTTCGCCGTCGGACTGGCGCCGCGGGATGAGGGTCTCGCCGGCGAAGTAGCCATCGACACCCAGGAAGGTGCCGTGGCCGGCGGGGCCGGGGCGGAACCGGGATCGTCGGCCGGAGCGGCCCAGCGGCGCGAGCAGCAGCCCGCCGTCCGGCCGCAGCGACAGTGCGTACGGCGCCGGTCCCCAGTACCAGACGCCGGTGACGTCGAGCGGCTCCCGCCCGGCCACCGACGCGGGCACCCACTCGGCCGGCAGTGGCGGCTCGGCGGTGTCGACCGCGTCGATCAGGCCGACGGCGAGGTCGACGACGGCGACCCCGCTGGTCGCGTTCGCCATCGCTATCGCCGCGGTCCCCCCAGGTCGCGTCCACAGGGCGGCGACGAAGCCGGGCATCGAACCGCCGTGCCCGACGAGCACGCCGCCGGGTTCGCGCAGCAACTGCACGCCGAGCCCCGCCCCCAGCCGCCACTCGCCGCTGTCGCCCTCGACGGCGGCCGGTTCGCGCATCTCGGCGAGGGTGTCCGCGGACAGCACGACGTCGGTGTGCCCCGCGAGGACGGCCGACCAGCGCACCAGGTCCGCGGTGGTCGACCAGAGCTGGCCGGCCGGAGCCAGCACACCCGCATCGTGGGCGGGCTCGGGCAGCAGCACGTCGGCATGCGGGTGGACGGCGTAGCCGTGGGCGTGCGGCGCGGCGGGCAGCGCGGTCGTGCGGGACATCCCCAACGGCGCCAGCAGCTCGCGGTGCAGGGCCTGCGCCCAGCTCATCCCGCGCAGCCGGGCGACGAGCTCACCGAGGACCGCGAAACCGACGTTGGAGTAGTGATGACGACGTCCCGGGCGGAACCGGTCCGGGTCGGGACCGAGCGCGTCGGCGAGGGTGGGATGGGCCTGCCCCGCCACCCGCTCCCACCACGGCGGCGGAGTCTCCGCCGCGATGCCGCCGAGGTGGGACAGCAACTGCGCGACCGTGCGATCACCGACCGCGGTCCCCGGCAGATGCCGGTCGAGGGGGTCGCCGAGCGCCAGGCGACCCTCGTCGCGCAGGCGCATGACCAGCACCGCGGTGAAGGTCTTCGTGATCGAACCGATCCGGTACTGGGTGTCGGCGTCAGGCCGCCGGACGCCCCGGCCCTCGCCACCACCCCCGCGATCGCCACCGCCACCGCCGCCACCGTCGCCGCCACCGTCGCCGTCGCCGTCGGCCTGATCGGGTCCGACGGCGCGGCCCCGCCCGGCCGTCCACACCGGGCGGCCGTCGCGCGCCACCGCGGCGACGAGCGACGGCGCTCGCCCACCGGCCTGCTCGACCGCGACCCGCTGCAGCAACAGCCGCTCGGTGGCGGGCAGCAGGCCCCCGCCCAGCCCCGGCTGTGACCCGGGCGCCGCGGCCACCCGGTTCGCTCCGTCCGACCGCGGCGATTGCGACCGCGGCGATTCCGGCGGCATCGGCTCCGGCGGCATCGGCACCCCCCGTCTGTCGGCCAGTTTCCCGGTTCGGCGTCCGGGCCACCCCATCCGATCAGCCTCGTTGCCTCGGCGCCAGCGGAACGCATGCCGTGAGCTGGGCGATCTACTGCGCCAGCAGCTCGCCGTTCGCGGCGTACCGATCCGCCTGCGCGGCAAGGTACTGCCCCTCCCACTCGTACGGCGTGACCGGGCCGTGGTGCGGGCCGTCGTACTCGCCACGCTGGTGCAGCAGGGTGCGCATGCCGGAGTCGGCGTGCTCGGGCAGAACGATGTCGATCGAGTCGGGGACGGTGGCCTCGGCAGAGTGGGCGGCCTCGGCGGGGTCGGCGGCCTCGGCGGGGTCGGCGCGGCGGTAGTGGTTCGTCGCCATGTCGCTGACGTCGTGACGCAGCGCCGGCACGAAGTGGTCCGATGGCAGGCCCAGGGTGACGGCGAAGTGGGACTTGACATCCTCGTCCGCGGGCGCTAAAGGTGATCGACAAGACGATCAACAAGATGATCGGGAAGATCCCCGAGCAGCGGGTCGGCGCCGGGCGACGCGGGCGGTCGAAAACACCGCCGACGCTTTCCGATCTGGGCGCCGGCGATCATGGCGTCCCGCGGATCCGCGCATCGCGCCCGGCGATACCTGGATGGCCGTGGAAAGCAAGAACGGCCCGACGGAATCGCGGCATTCAGTCCAATATCGCCGGAAACCGGGGTGGCACCTTTTTCCCATCGGACCGAGTCGGAGCCCACCGATCGGCTCCGTCCGCCCTAGGATCGTCGCCACCGACCGGAACTCCCGCCTCAGAGGGGTCTCATGCGACGGCGTCTGTCCATCATTGCGGCCGGGCTCGGATTGCTCCTGCTCACGGCCGCGCCGGCCGGGGCCGCCGGCTCCCCGTCACCGGCCACGAGCAGCGGCCCGATCCCGAATCCGTTGGAGGCCGGCAGAGTGGTCGCGGAGCCTGTGGTATTCGACGCGTGGAACGACCGGCAGCCGCCCACGGCCGTCACCTACGACGCCCATCTCGTGCCGCCGGGCACGACGGCGGTCGCGCTCGCCGTCCGCGGTAAGCGGACCGTGATCGGACTGATCGTTCAAGGCCTCGCACCGAACCACCAGTTCGGTGCGCACGTCCATCAGAAGGCCTGCGGGGCGACCGGCGCGGCCGCCGGCCCGCACTACCAGAACGTCCCCGACCCCGTGCAGCCGTCGGTGGATCCCAGATATGCCAACGCGCGCAATGAGGTATGGCTGGACTTCACCACCGACGCGCGTGGCACGGGATCGGCGTTCGCGGTGGTCGCCTGGGACTTCCGGGCCGGCGGCGCACACTCGATCATCCTCCACGAGCATCACACCGACAGCTCCCCCGGCACCGCCGGGACGGCAGGCGCTCGCGCGGCCTGCCTCACCGTTCCGTTGTCCTGATCCGGTCGACCGGCGGGCGGGCTCAGGCCGGGCAGGTCCAGTCCGCCCGCCGGTCCGGCGGCGCCGCCAGGTCGGGATCGCTGCCCGGCGGCGGGAACGGCTCGCGCAGCGTGAAGGCATGCGCGGTGGGCCCCTGCCGGCGCAGCCGGCGGACGCGCTGCTCCGCCTGCGCCGTCGTCGGGCGTTGCCCGGCGGGCACCCACCACAGCGCCGCATACGCCTCGCGCATGGTCTCGAACCACTCGCGCCGCCGGCGCAGCACATCGCGGTGCGGACCGGCGAACACGAAGTTCGCCAGCGATTCGATCGAATCCCACACCGACATGTTGACGATGATCCCGGCGCTCGCGCCCACCTCCCAGGAGAAGGCGCGTATCGCGGTGGCGTTGCCGTCCTCGGTCTGCAACCGCCACCGAAATCCCGGCGCCGCGTCGGCGAGGGCGTTCACGGGATCGAGGGCGGCCACGAAGTCGGCGAGGGTCGGATCGTCCAGCGGCGCCCGCAGCCGGGCGATGTTCACCTGAGCCAGTTCCCACATTCCCTGATGGTCCCGCAGGTCGGCGGGTGACGGGATCCAGTCGGGCATTCGAACGGCCCGGCGCGCATTTCGTTCGGCATTTCCGCGCCCTGACCCTGGTAGCTACCGGCGACTCCCGGACCCGCCGTCGCAGTCGTTCGGAAGGCCCGGAAGGGGACGAAAGTCCATATAGCTGCCGCACGCGCCGGCCGATGATGGCGGCAGCGGCGCGTCCCGTGCGCCGCCGGGCGGGGCAGGAGCGAGATGACGATGCCGGAGCTCGATCGCGTCACCGGTTGCGGCGCGGTCACGCGGTCGGTCCGCCCGGCCGGCCGACGGGCGCCTGGCGGACCTCGCCGGCATCCACGCTGCCCGGCCCGCCCCATCGGCCCGATTCCCGTCCGCGACCGCGTATCCGGGCTTCCCGCAGAGCCGGCACAACCAGCACGGAGCATGGTTGAGCCGGTCCCCGGCGGCGCGCAGCGGATCCGGCGTATCTCGGTCCCGGCGCCGGAAATCAGCCGATCTTCTTCTCCCCGAGGACGGCCCCACTATGTCTGAATACTGCTGGTGCACGGCCACTCCGGCCATCGAGGACCTGATCCGGGAGCATGACGAGCTGGTCGAACTCTCGGCCGAGGCGCGTGAGGCCTACCGGCGGGGCGACCTCGAGTCGCTGATCGACTGCTGCGCCAGGATCTCCACGGTCCTCGGCCCGCACACCGTGGTGGAGGAACGCGGCCTGTTTCCCCCGATGGCGGCCGAGTTCCCGGAGAAGATCGCGATCCTGCGCGGCGAACATCGTCGGATCGAGGCGGTCCTCGCGGGCGCGGCCGATGGCACCGCCCGCACCGATCCGACCTGGGCCGCCCTGGCCGTCGAGATGCTGACGCTGCTACGGCGGCACATCGTCAAGGAACAGGAGGGGCTCTTCCCGGCCGCCCTCGCCGTCCTCAGTAACGAACAGTGGGACATGCTCACCGCCATCCGCGCGGGAACCAGCCTCATCGGCTCCTGAGCGGCGGCCCGAACCGGCGGCCAGGGCGGCCGGCGGCCCGGCGGGCTGCCTGCCCCACCTTCGGGTGCCCCCTCGCCGCCTGTCGGCCCCGGCAGGCGGCCCGTCTGCGGCGGATGTGACCAGCGGGATCCGGGGTCGGGCCGCTGCCTGGTCGCGGCGGCGGGAGGATGGGCTGGTGAGGACACCCGCCTGGGACGCGACGCACCGCTTACGCGCCCGGCGGGATCCATTCGCCACTCCCACGGAAAGCGAGGCCCACGCGTGAGTCCACAAGGACCCGGTACCGCCGTCGACGTCGACGACGAGGTCGTGCTGCTGGACCCCGACCGCCGACCCTGCGGGACGGCGCCCCGGCTCGCCGTGCACGGTCTCGACACCCCCCTGCACCTGGCCTTCTCCTCGTACCTGTTCGACGCGGCCGGCCGGCTGCTGGTCACCCGCCGGGCGCTGGGCAAGCGCACCTGGCCCGGGGTGTGGACGAACAGCTGCTGCGGGCATCCCCGCCCCGGTGAGGACATCGCCGTCGCCGTCGAGCGCCGGGTGGAGCAGGAGCTGCGGCTGGCCCTGACCGACCTGCACTGTGCGCTGCCGGACTTCGCCTACCGCGCCACCGCCGCGGACGGGCTGGTGGAGAACGAGGTGTGTCCCGTCTACGTGGCCCGGGCGGTGGGTGACCCGGACCCGGACCCGGCCGAGGTCGTGGAGTGGCGCTGGGTCGACTGGGAGAGCTACCGGCAGGCGGCGCTCTGCGCGCCGTGGGCACTGAGCCCCTGGTCGGTCGACCAGATGACCGCGTTCGGCCAGGCTGCGCACCCGCTGACGGCCGCGCTGCGCACCGCCGGCTGACCGGACCTCGCACGAGGAGCCCACCCGGGGGGTCGTCTGGTCGGTCCGGGCGAGGCCCGAGCACCGCCCGGGTGGGTCCGTGATCCCGAGGCGCCGGCACGTCTGCCGGGAGGCCCTGACCCGGATCAACCGAGCCAACGCCCGCCCAGGACTAGATCTTCTGGTCGGAACGGGTCACGCTACCTCCCAATACATGTGGCTACTTATTACTAGCGAAGAAACAACCTTGGTTACGCTTCGTTAACCTCCGATCGCGAAGCGATCATCGCCGAGGTGGGCGGACGACATTCCCGCAAAACGATGTCGAGTTACAGCGCTGTCACTACATCGGCGGCCCGTCGAAATCCGCGAGACGGTGCCGCGCCCGGCAGGCCGTGACCCGCCGGTCGGTCTGGAGTAAGCGAGCGCCGCCACGGGCGGATCCGCCGGGCCGGCCGTCCCGCGCCCCGACGGCTTCCCGCTCTCGGCGCATCGGGTCGGCTACGGACGGCCCTCCGAGGGAATGCACATGTGCCGGCTGCTGACGATGGTATTAAGTCCCCTATTCGCCGGGTAGTTGGTCTCGACTGGGTACCACGATGGTGCCGGGTCGCGTACTGATCGACGCCGGTCCGGGCCGGCGGAGCCGAGCCCGCGAAACTGAGCCCGCGGGAGCCGAGCCCGCGCCTCGGTTCCCATCTCCCCGCTGCTCATGGCCGGCTTTCCTCGGCACCCGGCGGATGGCCCCTCTGCTGGCGATCCGCCACCGGCGCCACTGACCTGGCGTTCCGCCCGCACCCGACCGCACGGGGCGCACGCAAAGGGCTGCCGCCGCTCCCCGACCACCGGCGCAGTCCGCCTCCACCCCACGCCGAACGCCTGGCGCGGCGTGGGAACCGGCGCCCCCGGAGGCCTGGCCCCGGTGCCGCGCAGGACCAGGTGTCGCGAATCGGCGAGCGGCAGGTGGACCCTCGCTCGCCGCGGGGGGCAACATTCCACGACGTTCACCGGAGGCCGGCCGACGCGGACGCAGAGTGATTCGACGGTCGCCCAGCAGCCCGGCAGCCCGGCGGCCGGCGGCCCGGCCGCCCGCCGCATTCCACCCGTTCCACGGAACCAGGCCGACGAACGGATCGGCGGCACGGGCGATATCAGGCGCGCTCCGGGCGAATTCTTCTCGGCAGGTCGACCGTACCGGTTAGGCGATTCCGAGCCGATCTCCCGGCCTGGCATCCGGCGTGGCAGGCATTCACTTCCGGGGTATTCGGGCGACGAGTTCGGCATTAACTGTCCGTGACCGCGAGCCCTGGGGGCCGGGCTAGAAGAAGCCCTCTTCCCGGGCCAGTCCCCGATTGGTTCCGCAAAGTGCTTGCCGCCCACGCCGTTGGTGCGGGAGGCTGCCGATGCGCGACGAGAGACGCGCCTGCCAGCACGACAAAGTGCATGTCGGCGAACCGCGCGACACCCACGGGGGTTACTGGTATATGGAGCATTCAACGGTGCGATCAACCGGGCCGCGACCAGCCCGACGGCGCCCGTACCCATTGTTCGAATCCTGATCGGGCGGGGCCAGTAAGGCCGCCTCGAACATCGGCCCGCGACCGAAAAAAGACCGCGGAAATCGCCGGAAGGCCGTCACTCTTCCGGGCGCGGCTTCGTACGACCGCACCGCCGTTACACTCCAGCCCCTGGTTCCACCCCGGGCACCACGGTTTCATCCCCGAGCCCTCGGTTTCGCCGAGAGCCTCAGTTTCACCCAGAGTTCACCCAGAGCCCCAAGGTTCACCGCGGAGCCCCAAGGTTCACCGCGGAACCCCAAGGTTCACCCCGGAACCTCGAGCTTTCACCCCAGTCCCTGGATGACCAACGATAGGTGGAGTCTGCCATGACCGAGCCCGTACCGACCGACCCCGGAGCGACCGGCGCGGCCCCCGACGAGGACCTCCGGCTGAGTCTGAGCACGGCGGCCGCGCGCAACCTCGCGACGACCACCAAGTCCGTCCCGCAGATGCAGGAGATCACCTCCCGGTGGCTGCTGCGGGTGCTGCCCTGGGTCCAGACGGCCGGCGGCGTCTACCGGGTCAACCGGCGGTTGACCTACGTGCTCGGCGACGGGCTCGTCACGTTCACGTCCGTCGGATCCGAGGTGCGGGTGGTGCCCGGCGAGCTCGCCGAGCTGCCCGCGCTGCGTGGCTTCGACGGCGGCGCGCTCGCCGGCCTCGCCGACCGCTTCGTCCAGCGGGAGTTCGCCGCGGGCGACGTGCTCGCCGAAACGGGCGCGCCCGCCGACGCGGTGTTCCTCATCGCTCACGGCAAGGTCGGGAAGTTCGGGCCCGGCGAGTACGGCCACGAGCGGTCGCTCGGGGTGCTCGGCGATGGCGAGTACTTCGGCGACGAGGTCCTCATCGACTCGGACCTGTCCTGGGAGTACACCGCCCGGGCGCTGACCGACGCCACCGTGCTGGTGCTCTCCCGCCAGCAGCTTGCCGAGGTCACCGGGCAGGACGCCGAGCTCAGCGGGCACCTCGAGGACTACCGCGCCCGGCCGCAGCCACCACGCAACCGCCTCGGCGAGGCGGAGATCGCGATCGCCGCGGGGCACTCCGGCGAGCCGGACCTGNCGGGCACGTTCGTGGACTACGAGCTGAAGCCGCGCGAGTACGAGCTGTCCGTCGCCCAGACGGCGCTGCGCATCCACAGCCGCGTGGCCGACCTCTACAACGAGCCGATCAACCAGCTCTCCCAGCAGTTGCGGCTCACCGTCGAGGCGCTGCGTGAACGCCAGGAGCACGAGCTGGTCAACAACCCCGACTTCGGCCTGCTGCACAATGCCGACCTGCGCCAGCGCATTCACACCCGCTCGGGCCCGCCGACCCCGGACGACCTCGACGAGCTGCTCAGCCGGCGGCGCAGCACGCATTTCCTGCTCGCCCACCCGCGGGCCATTGCGGCGTTCGGCCGGGAAGCCACGGCGCGGGGCATCTACCCGGCGACCGTCCTGTTTCACGACCAGCACGTGCCGGCCTGGCGCGGCGTGCCGCTGCTGCCGGTAAGTAAGATTCCGATCAGCGCCACCGGGACGACGTCCATTCTCGCGCTGCGTACCGGTGAGGAGAACCAGGGCGTGATCGGTCTGCACCACACCGGGCTCGCCGACGAATACGAGCCGGGGCTGTCCGTCCGATTCATGGGCATCAACGAGAAGGCGATCATCTCTTACCTCGTGACGACCTACTTCTCCGCCGCCGTGCTCGTGCCGGACGCGCTCGGGATCCTGGAGAGCGTCGAGATCGGGCGCTGAACCCACCGACCGGTGCGCCGCCGCGGCCACGAAACACCGCGGCGGCGCACCGGTTTCGGCGATGCCTTCCCGGTCGCACCGTCCCGGCCCCGCGGCAACCAAGGGTTTTCCCGGAGAAATCATGCAGCCTTTCACCCTCCCCGAGTTCTACGTGCCCTATCCCGCGCGGCTGAGTCCGCATCTTGAACAGGCCCGGGAACACAGCAGGGAGTGGGCCCGGGCCATGGAGATGATCGACGCCCCCCAGCACGGCATCGCGATCTGGACCGAGCAGGACCTCGACGCCCACGACTACGCCCTGCTGTGCGCCTATNCCCATCCCGACGCCACCGCCGATCGCCTAAACCTGATCACCGACTGGTACGTCTGGGTCTTCTACTTCGACGACCACTTCCTCGAGCTCTACAAGCGGACGCACGACCTGGCCGGCGCCCGGGCCTATCTCGACCGGCTCCCCGCGTTCATGCCGGTGGCGGGCGAGATCACCGAGGAGCCGTCGAACCCGGTGGAGCGGGGCCTGGCCGACCTGTGGACGCGGACCGTGCCGGCCCGCTCGGCCGACTGGCGGGCCCGCTTCGCCGTCAGCACCCGCAACCTGCTCGACGAGTCCCTCTGGGAACTCGAGAACATCAACGCCGCCCGGCTGGCCAACCCGATCGAGTACGTCGAGATGCGCCGCAAGGTCGGCGGCGCCCCCTGGTCGGCGAACCTCGTCGAGCACGCCGCCGACGCCGAGATCCCCGCCCGCGTCGCCGCCACCCGCCCGTTGCAGGTGCTGCGCGACACCTTCGCCGACGCGGTGCACCTGCGCAACGATCTGTTCTCCTACGAGCGGGAGGTCACCGAGGAGGGCGAGCTCAGCAACGGGGTGCTGGTCGTGGAGCGGTTCCTCGACATCGACACGCAGGCCGCCNCCGACACCGTCAACGACCTGCTGACCTCCCGGCTGCACCAGTTCGAGCACACCGCGACCACGGAGCTGCCGGCCGTCCTCGACGAGCACGCCATCGACCCGGCGGGCCGGTTGGCGGCGCTGGCCTACGTCAAGGGTCTGCAGGACTGGCAGTCCGGCGGGCACGAGTGGCACCTGCGCTCCAGCCGCTACATGAACCGCGAGGCGACGCCCGACGCGCTCCCCACCGGGGTCGCGGGGTCGGGCAGCCTCGTCCCCGTCGCCGGGCTGCCCGGCATCCCCGGGATCCCCAGCCTCGGCACCTCGGCCATCCGGGTCATCCCGTCGCTGCTCGCCACCGCACCGCAGCGGATCCGGTCGTTCGCCAACGTGCCGTTCCGGGTCGTCGGTCCGACCTCGCTGCCGGAGTTCTACCTGCCATACACCACCGGACAGAGCCCTCACCTGGACTCCGCGCGGCAGGAGTCCGTCCGCTGGGCGCGGTCGATGGGCCTGCTGGACCGGGTTCCGGGCATCTGGGATGAGCACAAGCTGCGCGCTGCCGACTTCGCCCTGTGCGCCGCGGGCATCCATCCAAACGCGACCGCCAACGAGCTCGACCTCACGACGGGCTGGCTGACCTGGGGAACCTATGCGGATGACTACTACCCAGTGATCTTCGGTACCTCCCGGAACCTGGCCGCGGCGAAGCTGTGCAACGAGCGCCTGCGTCTGTTCATGCCGGTGGCCGGCCCGCTGACCGAGCCGCCGGTCAACGCCCTGGAGCGGAGCCTCGCCGACCTGTGGGAGCGCACCACCAGGGGGATGGAGCCCGCCGCGCAGGCCGCGTTCCGCCGGGCGATCGAGGTGATGATCGACAGTTGGCTGTGGGAGCTGGACAACCAGGTCTACAACCGCATCCCCGACCCCATCGACTACCTGGAGATGCGCCGCGCGACGTTCGGCTCGGACCTGACGATGGGCCTGAGCCGGCTGGCCCGCGGGGACAGCGTGCCGGCGGAGGTCTTCCGGACCCGGCCACTGCGGGCCCTGCAGAACGCCGCCGCGGACTTCGCCTGCCTGCTCAACGACGTCTTCTCCTACCAGAAGGAGATCCAGTTCGAAGGCGAGATCCACAACGCGGTGCTGGTCGTCGAGAACTTCCTCGACTGCGACCGCGGCCGGGCCGTCGAGGTGGTCAACGCGCTCATGACCGCCCGGGTACGGCAGTTCGAGCATGTCGTGGACAGTGAGCTGCCCGATCTGTTCGACCGCCTCGGCCTCGACGGCGAGGCCCGCACCGCGATCGACTCCTACGCCCGGGAGCTCCAGAACTGGATGGCCGGCGTCCTGCGATGGCACCAAGGGACGCACCGATACGAGGAGGCCGAACTGCGCTACCACCCCTCCGCAGACAGGCGGCCCTTCGGTAGCCCGACTGGGCTAGGCACCTCCGCCGCCGACGTTCGCCGACTGGCCTCCCGCTAGCCCACCAGTCGCCGCACCCGACCGAACCTGCAGGTGGGCGTGGGGTCAACGCGTCCGCGTCGTCCGGTCGGGTTTGGTTGGCCTGCCCGCCCGATCGCGCCCCTCGGGGGTACCAGCCCGACCAGGCGTACTTCACAGAGGGTGATTGGACGGTATGCATTCCGGCCGAATCGTCCGGGTACAACAGATTCGGTCGGGTAGCGGCGTGGGCCGCGACCGGGCGTGTCGGCGTTCGTGGTGTCGCCGCATCCCCGGTGCCCGGCACGGCGGCGCCTGGGCGCGGCCTCGGCGCGACGCAGCATCCGAGGGGGACGTGGCGTGTCCTGGAAGGCTTTGCGGGCGGGCGATCCGCCCGAAGTAGGTCCGTACCGGCTGATGGGTCGGCTCGGCAGCGGGGGCATGGGCATCGTGTACCTCGGCGTGGACGACACGGGCACCCGTGCCGCGGTCAAGGTGATGCGGGAGGAGCACACCGCCGACACGGCGTTCCGCCACCGCTTCCACCGGGAGGCCGCGGCGGTGGCGGCGATCGACAGCCCCCGGGTGGCGCGGCTGCTGGCCGCGGACGTGGACGGCGACCAGCCGTGGATCGCCACCGAGTACGTGGCGGGTCCCACCCTGTACTCGTCGGTCGCGACCGGGGGGCCGCTGTCCGGTGAGGCGCTGTGGGAGGTGGCCCGCGGGCTCGCGGAGGCGCTGTGCGCCATCCACGACGCCGACGTCGTGCACCGCGACCTCAAGCCGGGCAACGTGATGCTGGCCGCGGACGGCCCGAAGGTGATCGACTTCGGGATCGTCGCCGGCCTGCCCGGCATGATGACCGCCTCGGGCGTGGTGATGGGCAGCATCGGCTACCTCGCGCCCGAACTGCTGACCACCACGCGCCGTCCCCGGCCCGCGGCCGACATCTTCTCCTGGGGCCTGACGGTGTGCTTCGCCGCGAGTGGGCGTCCGCCGTTCGGCGGCGGCCCCCTGGACGCGCTGCTCTACCGGACGGTCCACGGTGAGGCCGACCTCAGCGGCCTGCCCGGCCCGTTGCGCGGCGTGGTCGCCGCGAGCCTGCGCAAGAAGCCGGAACGCAGGCCGGACGCCCACCGGATCCTCAGCCAGATCGCCGCGACCGCGGGCGCGGTGGCGGCCGACGGCGCGGACGCCGGCGTCGCCCTGCCGGGCGGCCGCCTGCCCGTCACCCGGCTGCGGGCGGCCGGCGGCGAGCCGAACCCGACGCTCCCCCGCGAGCGGCGTGCCACCCGCCGGCCCCGGACCCGGCGCGGCGTGCTCGTCCCCGGTGCGGGGGCGACCGCGGTCGCCGCGGCGGTGACCGCCGCGATCCTCCTCGCCTCCGCGCCGGCGGCGCCGCCCAACGCCATCGCGGCGGGCGGCGCCGCCGAGGGAGACGCAACCAACTCCCATCCCGCCGGCCACTCCCCGGCCGGCGTCTCCCCGGGCGGCCCCTCTTCGGCCGGCGGGGGGAAGTCCCGCATCGCCGCCGGCCCGGCCCTCCCCACCGGCGCGGGCGGCCCGGCCGCCGACGACCCGACCGCGGACTATCTGGCTGGCACGGCCGGTCCGGGGAGCCTGGCCGTGCCCGGAACCGCCGGGCAGCCGCTGCGGGGCGGCATCCGCACCGGCCGGAAGTTCCTGGCGGCACCCCTCGGCTCGGCGACGGCCTACCCGGCGGGCACGGCGGCGACGGCCGGCGCTACGACGCCGGCCCGCGGGGCGGGGTGGGTCGCCTCGACGGCCACCTGGGCTGGCGCGGCGGCAGCGGCCTCGGTGGGCGGGGCGGACCCCTCGACCACGACGGGCGCGGCGGGGGGCGTGGGCCCCGCCGCTGCGGCGGCGGGGGTGAGTGGGGGGTCGGCGCCGGCGGCGACGACCCGCGAGGTCGACTTCCCGGCACCGGCCCAGCAATCCGGGCCCGCCACCACCCCCACGGGCGGAGCCGGGGCGGCCACGACGACGCCCTCGGGAACCGCCGCCGCCACCGCGACCGCCCGCCGCATCGCCGCGGCCTTCACGACCGGGTCCGCCACCGGTCGCACGACGAGCACCTGCCTGCCCGGCGGACCCTGGGGGCCGCCGCAGTTCGCGGCCGGATGCGGCGGGGCGCTCGCCCTTCCGGCGATCTTTCGCGCCGCGACGGCGCCGCCGCCGTGGTCGACGGCGCTCGCCGAGGGCATCCCCCGGCTCATCGCCGCCGCCGTCAGCTCGGAAGCGCCCTGGGACGAGCTCGACTGAGCACCGGCGCTCAGTCGACGGGAATCATGCCGCCGCTCTGCCGCTGCCAGAGGGCGTGGTAGCGGCCACGGCGGTCGAGAAGCTCGCGGTGTGAGCCCTGTTCCACGATGCCGCCGCCGGCCAGGACGATGATGCGGTCCATGTTCAGCAGCGTCGACAACCGGTGCGCCACGGCGATCACCGTCTTGCCGCGCCAGAGCTCCTCCAGCGCGTGCTGGACGAGCACCTCGCTCTCGCTGTCCAGGGCACTTGTCGCCTCGTCGAGAACGAGCATCGGTTTGTCGTCGAGGAAGGCGCGGGCGATCNCGATCCGCTGCCGTTGCCCGGTCGACAGCTTGATGCCGCGCTCGCCGACGACGGTGTCGTAGCCCTCCGGCGCCTGGCTGATGAAACCGTGCGCGTGGGCCCGTCGCGCCGCCGACTCGACCTGTTCCTGCGTGGCCGCGGCGGCCGTCCCATAGGTGATGTTGTCCCGAATGGACCGGTGGAACAGCGTGGTGTCCTGCGGGACGTAGGAGATTCCCGCGGCGAGCGCGTAGTTCGACGTCGGGCGGCCGTCCAACCGGACGATGTCCGCCGGCAGCGGGTAATAGCCGAGCAGCAGCTTGACGAGCGTCGTCTTGCCGCTTCCGCTGCGGCCCACGATGCCNATCTTCTCGCCCGGTTCGATCGTCAGATCGATGCCGGCGAGCACCGGCCTGCCGTCGTTCTCGGGATAGGCGAAGGACAGCCCACGGAACTCCAACCGCCCCGGCGCTTCCGGCACGGCCACCGGGGGCGTCCCTGCCAGCGCAGCCGGCCGATCCGCGGTGACGGGTCGGCCGGCGAAAAGGTAGCGGTAGGCCTCCTCGACCCGCGCGAGGCGGAGATTCAGCTCCGCGATCTCCCAGACCGTGCCCCAGATGAAGTCCGAGAACATCACCAGCACCGAGAGGAACGTCGTGAACTGCGCCAGACTCAGCTCGCCCGTCAGGTACAGATGGAGGTTGAGCAGGATCGAGACCGGCCAGACCAGGTAGCGCACCACGAGGGACATCGAGGCCCAGAACACGACGGTCCAGAAGTACGAGCTGCGGGCGGCCGCGATGACCGTGCGGCGGCGTCGGATCACCTGCTCGTACTCGGCCGCCTCCTGCCGGAACGATTTCACGCTGACGAAGTTCGCGATGACGTCGATCACGTACCCGTCCATCTCGGAGACCTCGTCCGCGAGCCGCTTCTCCGCCCGTGACGAACGGCTCACGGTATGCCGGCCGATGGCCATCATCAGCAGCACGGCCACCAGGAAGGTGAGCCCCGAGTAGACGTTGACGGAAAACATTATTATGACGATTGACGGCACTCGGATAGCCTGCTCCACATAGGTGAAGCAGGTGGTTTCCAAAATCTCCCGAAACTCACGGCCCAACGATGCGATGTAGCTGCTGATCTTGCCGGTGAATTTTCCGACGAAGTACGGGTAGCGCTCGTTGATGACGCTGCGGAAGAGAATGTTCTCGTACTCGTAGCCCCGGTCGTTCAGCAGGCGGAGGTACGTGAGCTCGCCGGTTCGCCAGGTCAGGTCGTGGAGGATGTTGCAGCCGATGAGGATGGCCGCGTACCGGTACACCCCGTCGGTGGACTCCGTCGCATGGGCCAGCGACTGGACGAACCTCCCGATGAAGACGGGCAGGATCGCGAGCGCCACGTTCGAGACCGCGAAACAGGCGACCACGACCAGCAGGGAGCCCTTGAAGGTGCCGACGAAACCCAGGTAGGAACGCAGCCCCGCGTGCCGGCCCGGCTCGCCCCGAGCGGCGCTCCCGATATCGCCGGCCGAGGATTCGGAGGGTCGTATTCGTTGCCAGGGAATGTCGTCGCCCGCAGCGTCCACCCGGAAATCATGACAGGCATGGGGCACTATCCGCATCCCATTTTACGGCCGCGCCCCCACCGGGGCCGCAGATCCTCCCGGATCAGAGCGCATCGCATCGGATCAGGTCGGATCCGGTCGGATCGGATCCGACCAGATCTGGTCGGATCGGGTCGGGTCGGATCGGGTCGGGTCGGATCGCTGCAGGGTCCGGAACCCGAGCGGATCGGGTGGGGCTGTGGGACGGCCGTGACCGTCGACCGCGGTCGGGTGCCCGGGCCACGTCACCCGCCGATGAGTCGGTGGGGGCGAGTCGGTGGGGGCGAGTCGGTGGGGGCGAGTCGGTGGGGGCGAGTCGGTGGGACGCGTGGTCCTCCGGGACGTCCATCCGCCCGGACCGGACGTTCTCACCGCTTCCCCAACGGACGCCACACCCTGCCGCGAGTGGCCGGCGGCGACGGCCGAAAACGATAGCTTTTGCCGTTCGACCGGGCGATTCAGCCCCGCCCCGTCGGGTTCATGCCCTTCTGTAACGTAATGAGCGGAGCATTCCCGGTGGCGGCCGGCCGCGGCCGCCGAACATCCCGCAGGGAAAGGGGCGTCGCATGCCTCGCGGACGCTGGTTCGGCCTGGCGACCGCGGTGGTTCTCGCCGCGGTGGCGGCCGCCTGTTCCACCGGCGAGGGCTCCGCCTCCGCGCAGGCCCGCTCCGCGGCGCTCGCCCGGGAGGTGGCGGGCCCCGTGGGTCCGCCGGACGCCGCACGCCTGCCACTGCTGTTCGTTCACGGCACCCTCGGCTCGGGGGACCAGTTCGAGTCGCAGGCGCAGCGGTTCACCAGCAACGGATACCCGGCCGACCGGATATCCGCCTTCGACTACGACGCGTCGTCCTGGGGAAATCCACTGGACAAGGTCTTTCCGCAGCTTGACACGAAGATCCAGGACCTGCTCCGGGCGACCGGGGCGAAGAAGGTCGATCTGGTCGGGCAGGCGGAGGGCGCCGAACTCACCGAGCGGTACCTGGCAAGCTCCGCATCGCGGGCGGGCCGGGTCGCGCATCTGATCAGCGTGGAGGGCTCCCTGGCGAGCGGACCGCCCCGGGGAGTGCCGATGCTCACCGTCTGGGGCACCGGGGATCCCACCCGCCGGGTGCCCGGAGCGAGCAATGTCCGCTTCCCCGACCAGGAGCGCAACCGCCTGCTGACGTCGACGGGTACCTTCCGGGAGATGTTCCGCTTCCTCACCGGGACCGAGCCGTTCACCACCGACGTCGTCGCGGAGAAGGGGCAGATCGAGATCTCCGGCCGCGCGCTGCTTTTTCCCGCGAACACCGGCGTCGCCAAGGCCCGCCTGGAGGTCTACCAGCTCGACCCGAAGACGGGTAAGCGCCTGCCGAAGGGGCTCAGGGGCCTTTTCACCTTGGCCGCCGACGGCTCCTGGGGCCCGTTCCGGGCGGATGGCACCGCCACCTACGAGTTCGCCGTCGTCCGGTCCGGGGAGCCCGTCCATCATTTCTACTACCAGCCCTTCCGCCGCACCGATCGACTCGTCCGCCTTCTGACCAGCCGGCCGGACCAGGAGATCGGCGGTGGCATGAAGACCGACGCGAAACAGACCGATCTCGTCGTGAGCCGAGGCCTGGAATGGTGGGGCGACCAGGGCGGGGACAGTGACATCCTCACCGTCGACGGGACAAATGTCCTGAGCCCGGGGGTGGCCCCGCGGTCCAAACTGGCCCTTGCCGTGTACCTGTTCGATCGCGATGCCGACGGTGTCTCCGACGTCATGGCTCCGATCCCCGACTATTTCGGGATCGGCTTCATCACCGGTGCGGATCTGCACATCCCGGCGGGCGACCGCTCGGTCGAGGTCGCGGTGACCCCTCGAGGGCAGGCGGCGCACCGTGCGGTGCTGCGGGTACCCGCCTGGCCGTCCGACACCGACCGCGTGACAGTGCACTTCCGCGACGACGACTGAGGAACCGAGCGAGCACCGAGGCGGTGACGGCCGAGGTGACGGCCCGCGGCTTACGCCAGGGCGCGCCGAATGCCGTCCACGGCGGCCGCGTACCCCGCCCGAAACGCCTCCCGCTCGCCCGCCGTCATCCAACGCGCCGCCACCAGTCCCGCCGGCTCGGCGCCGAGCGCGGTCTCCAGAACCGTAGGCGCCCGGGCCGGCGGCGCATCGCCGCCGGCCCCCGGGCCGTACACCAGCACCACGTCGACGTCGCCGTAGGCAGCGGTGAAGACCAGACCGGCCGGCAGCCGGCCGACGGCACGGAACGCCTCCACCGGATCGGAACCCACGCGCAGCGCGACCGCCCAACGGTCCAGCCCCCAGGACGTGACGGAGACCCGGCGGGCCTCCTGTCGGTCCGCGGCCGGCTGGGCAGCGCTCGACTCCTGGGCTCCGGCCACCGCCGTCTCCGCCTGGCCGGCGGGGGATGGCGCCGCCGATCCGGGGGGTCCGGCCGGATCGGCGGCGGATCGGTGACCCTGCTTGGGCAGGGCAGAGTCACCTGTCCACCGGGTCGGCGGGGGCACCTCGGCGACGGCGGACTGCCGCTCGTGAACGAAGAAGCGCACCGGCGCCACCTCGTACTCCGGCCAGCCCTGCTCAGCCGCGAAGTCGTCCGCCGCCGACGCGGAGACGAAGGTGATCACCACATCGGTGACCTGCCGGTTGCCGCCGGGCGCGAACCGGACGACGCCGTAGACGACCGCAGGTCGATCATGATCTCTCCTCGGCTCCGTCACGATCGGCACCGCCCTTCCGGACCCGCACCCCCTGCGCCCACACTCCCTGCGCCGACACTCCCTGCGCCGACGCCCGATCGGCCGGGCCGGTGGCCGCCACCGACGCTGGTGGCGGCCACCAGGGTCGGTGGCCGTCGGTCCGCCCCTCCCATCCGGGCCGGCGGTGACCAACCGGCCCGCCGGGTGCGCCGGCCCCGCCCGGCGGAGGTCGCGGCTCGACGCGGGGCGGGGCCGGCCTGCGTCCAGGGTGGCCCGAGCCGGCGTGGCCGGGAAACGTCAGTCAGGCATGCTCTTCTCGTATGGGCCCGGCTGGACCGGACCACAGCCGGATCCGCGCCGCTGCGCGCCCCCGCACCGGCGGTGCGGAGACAACCTCGCCTCCAGCTCCAGCCGGGGCGGGAGCGGATGATCCGGCCGGGCGGGAGCGGGAGCTGCCGGCCGGTCGATTACCAGATCTGCCTCGGTGCCGCCTGCCCATCCGACCCGGCCGGATGTCGGATCCGCGACAACCTCGCGGTCGCGACAAGCGCCGGCAAACTATGCCGGTTTGGCATAGCGTCGTCATCCTGACGTCTTAGCCGCAGTCTGACGCAGCGGACTTTCCGCCGTCCCGGCAGGGCGATCGACGCAGGTCGGAGCCCGACGGAAGGCCGGTCGATGTCCTACGAATCCGGTCCCTACCGGGTCTCCCGCACCCTGCTCGCCCGGTCCGACTTCCGGACCGCGTGCGAGACCCGGGACTTCCGGACGGCCTTCCGGCTGATGAAGAAGTATGACGGCGCGAGCCAGAACCGCATCGCGTCCCCGGTCGAGGGCCTCAGCCAGAGCCGAGTCAGCCGGATCATGCAGGGTGAGGATCATATCGCCCGGCTCTCCCTGATCGAGCGCATCGCCGACGCGCTGCGCATCCCGGGCGCCTATTTCCAGCTCGCCGCGCGCCCATGGGAAGCGACGGACGAGGCGGGTGACGCGCCCCGTTCGCCGGGCGCCCGGGCGACGGAGCCCGGTGGTCGCATGGCCCCGCCGCCACCGGGCTCGTCGGCGGCGATCACGGCGGCCGAGCCGGTCGGGGCCGCCCGGGCCACCCGGGCCGGCCCCGACCCGGGTGGGCTTGTCGTCGAGGAGGATCGCGCCGAGCTGCGCTACGAGGACGGCATGTACGTCGCCCATCAGCGCCGGCTCGTGCTCAACACCGGCGTCGAACCGGTGACCCGCTACCTGATGCGGATCTCCGTCGACCGATTTCCCGGGGACCAGGAACGCGCCGCCCGGCTCTACCGCAGCAATCCGCTGCGCTGGGAGGAACTGCAGCTCAGCGCGCACTGCGGCGACGAGCAGATGTCCTGGCAGGTCAAGACCGACTGGGATGCGCTGAAGGAGGTCTGGCTGCTGTTCGAGAACAATCGCGGCCGATTCCCCCTCTACCCGGGCGAATCAGCATGGATCGAGTACAGCTACCGGGTCGGCGAGGAGAAGTGGGGCCCGTGGTTCCAGCGGGCCGTCCGGGTACCGACCAGCTTCCTGTCGGTCGTGCTGGACTTCCCCGCCGAGGTCGATCCCGTGGTCTGGGGCATGGAGACGTCGATGACCGCGGACGCCTTCCCGTTCCGCACGGCGATTGCCCGCTCGGATGATGCCAAAAGGCGTGTTTTCACCTGGTCCACCAATAATCCCCCACTGCACGCCCGATATCGTCTGGAATGGAACTTTCGGGCGGGGGCGCCGAACCGGGATCCCGCCGACCGAGCCGTTGCCCGGCCCAGCGCGCAGATGGCCGCGGCGGGCATCGTCCAGGTAGGCGATCCCGCACTCCACCAGCCAGCCCGGTCGTTCGAGCTGCCCGTCGAGGCCGAGGACGCCCGCCGCGTCGTCGCCGAGCTGTCCTCGGCCATGGAGCGAGTGTCCGCGCTGCACACGTTCGGGAAGGGGATGGGCATCGCCGCGCCCCAGATCGGGATCAACCGGGCGGCGGCCATCGTGCGGTCCGCGGACGGCGACATCCTCACCCTGCTCAACCCACGCGTCATCGAGTCCGTCCCCGAGAGCGACGAGCAGTACGAGGGGTGCCTGAGCTTCTTCGACGTCCGCGGGATCGTCCCGCGGTCCCTGGAGCTGCACGTGGAGCACACCGACATCTCGGGCCGCCGGCACATCACGGTGTACCGGCAGGGCCTGGCCCGCCTGGTCGCCCACGAGATCGACCACCTGCACGGGCACCTCTACACCGACCGGATGCGCCCCGGGGTCACGCCCATCCCCGTCGAGCAGTACCGCGGCACCGGTTCGGCCTGGACCTACACCCCCTGAGCCCCACAGCAACCCCCGGAGCCCCGCAGCAACCCTCCGAGAGCCGGTCACCGACACCGCCCGGTCGCCCTGCCGGACACATCCCCTTTATGTGGGACGACTCGTGGAGTGCCGTATAGTTCGGAAAAGCGCGGAAGAGCCGTTGTTCGCGGCGCAGCGGCGAAATTTTTTCTCGACTCCGTTAGCGGCACCGTCGACGCGGGTAGAAAGCGCCCCCCGCCACGCCCGGGAGAGAACCGGCCACGGACCGCGAAGGGCTTATGGTCAGCGTGGCCGACCAACCGCAAAACAGGCGTTCCCTGGAGCTCCGAAGGCCGTTAGAATCGGGCGCGCACGCGGGCGCGNAACCGCAAAAAAAAGATCAATTAAAGACGTTAGAACGTACTGTGCCCATCCTCACGTACCCTTGATTTCCCGGGGTCACGCTCAGCTATGTTCGTCGCCATGCCGTCAACTGATGGCAGACGTCGGGTGGCACGCCGAACCCTGCCCCCACCCGATGAGAATCAAACCTGCGGCAGGGACGGGGGAACCAATTCCGGGCGCCGAGGTCAGGCGTCCTAGGGGTGAAGCCGCGAACCACGGCCGGGCATTCCCAGCCCGAACCCGACAGCTCACCTCGCAGGCGTGGGGAAGGGCAACTTAATGTCCAACGCTCGTTCGCTCGGTCGGGGCCTCAACCGGATCAAGCTCGGCACCCGGGCCGCAGTCATCGCCACCACTCTCGCCGCCTCCGTCGGCGGCGGTCTCGCGCTGTCCCAGCCGGCCAGCGCGGGGACCAACGCCGACCACTTCCTGAGCGCCGTGATTCCCTGCGAATCCGGCGGGAACCCGCACGCGGTCAACTCCATCGGAGCCGGCGGCCTGTTCCAGTTCCTGCCCAGCACCTGGCATGGTCTGGGCGGCAGGGGTCTGCCGCAGCACGCCAGCGTCGCGGAGCAGTGGCAGCGCGCGCGGCAGCTCTACGCGCAGGCCGGCACCAGCCCCTGGTACGCGTCGAAGCCCTGCTGGGGTCACCGGATCTGAGGCCCCGATACACCGCGCCGACATCCGCACTCGGCCGACTCTGATCCGCACATGATCGATCGGATCGTGCTCGACAGATCGTGAGCCGTAGCCGGCGCGAGGCGACGCGACCCAGCGCGGGTCAGGAGCCCCGTCCCCCGTGCGGGGGGCGGGGCTCCGTCACGTCCCCGGACCGGCCGCCGGTCAGCATCCCCGCCTGCGGTCGCGGCCCGGGCCGCACCCCCGCGGGTGGCCAGCGCAGCTCCACGCAGAGCTGCCCGTCGTCGACGTCGACGATCATGTCGATGGCCCGACCCGACGGTGCCGGCGGCAACTGGCNCGCCGGCCAGGAACACGACAGGAACAGGCTGGCCGTACGCGCCTGCGCGGTGACGGTGAGCAGGACCCGGCGGCTCGGCATCACCCGCAGCGCGTGGTGCAACTGCTCGACGAACTCGCCGCGCACCGAGGCGGGCAACTGGTCGAGGCCACCGGAGATCTGGCTGGACACGACCGTGCCATGCCGTTCGGCGGCGTCGATGGCCTCCCCGATCGCGCTGTGCACGGCGTCGTCGTCGAACAGCAGCCGCCGCACGGCGACCGCGCGCCGGGCACATTCCGAGCGCACGACGTCGGCCTGCGGGTCGAGCCGGCCCGCGGCGACGCCGGCCAGCAGCGGCGCCACGTCCCGTTCGACGGCCCGCAGCAGCACTCTGCGACGCTCGCGCGCCCGGTCCCGCTTCTCGGCTCGCCGACCCAGCTCCCGCTCGCAGTGACTGGCCCAGGCCCGGACATCTGCCGTGCTCCACAGCAACGGACCGATCATGACCAGGCAGATCTGCATGATCCACAAGTAGTAGAGCAACAGGAGAAGGTGGGACAGCGCGAACGGGTCCCGCGGGTTGGTCAGTAGGCTCACCGCGATCACGGCGGCGCCGACGGTGACCGACGCGAGCACCCATCGCCACACCGGGCGGGACACCGTCACCAGCATCAACAACGGCGGCAGGCTGACCATCGGCCACGCCATCATCCGCACCTCGCCGACGTCGCCGGCGTTCCACCCGCCCCCCACCGCGATCCCCAGGCAGAGCAGCACCACGGCGGCCGCCTCCACCTGCGTCAACGGCCCGGACCGGAAGCGTCGCCGGGCCACGGCGAGCGCGGCGAGTGGGGCGAACAGCAACGCGAGCGCCAGCGGGACCGAACGGACATGGGGCAGGGCGCGGCCGGCGGGCAGAACCAGCAGGATCAGCCAGACTGCGGCGAATCGACTGGTCAGGTGGCGTAGCTGCGCGGTGTAGAGGGCGCGCAGCGAGCCGGCCGCGGGCGCCACCGTCACCCAGGGGTCCGGACGGCCGGCCGCGCCGGGCGCCGCGCCGGCCGGCCCGGACCCGATCAGCACGTTGCCAGGCGGCTCGGATCCGACCAGCAGGTCGCCGGCCGGCCCGGATCCGACCAACAGGTCGCCGGCCGCGCCCTCGTCGAGCGTCGGTCCGCGCTCCACCGCCGGGATCTCGCTGGCCGCCGGCCGGTGCCCCGGGCCGGCCCGGGGCGGTGGCTCGCGCCCACCGATCAGCTCGTCCAGGGCCGTCGCGCCGTCGGCGCAGCGGCGGCGGGTGAGCTGTCCGTCGCCGCCGCCGCCCCAGGCGATGCCGGTGAGGGTGTTGAGCACCGCGTTGTGGATCGTCAGCTCATGTTCCCGCTGCTCGCGCAGCAGGGTGAGCACGTCGTCCTCGCCTGCGCGCCGCTCGGCCACCTCGGCCAGCCGCGCCTGCGCCCCGCCCGCGAGCGCGTGTACCTGCGGCCGGACGTACCGGACGAGCAGGGCCGTGCAGATGATCGCGGCCAGCGGCATCGGAGCCGGCGGCCCGGCGCCGGACGCCCCGGCCACGAAGGCGCCGACCGTCAGCGCCGTCACGGCCAGGAAGGGGCCGGCGGGGAAGGCCCAGGCGGCCACCGCCGTCGCGTGCGTCGCCGCGAGCAGCACGAACGAGGCAGAGTCTCCGACCGATTCCGGCGGCAGCCACAGGCGCGCCCCCGAGGCCAGGACGAGCGCGACGACCACATTGCCGGCCGCCAGCACCCACCCGATGCCGCGATGCAGCGCGATCAGGGCGAACGTCAGCGACCAGGCGGCGGCCAGCGCCGCGACCACCAGGCCGAGCGGATGGCTCACGTACCAGTCGTGCCACAGCAGCACGAACCCCACGCCGAAGAGCGCCGCGTACAGCCGCAACGCCGCGAAGACCGCCGCCAGCACCAGCCGCAGCGCGACGGTGGGCAGCAGGGTCAGCCGCGGCTGCGGTTCGGGCAGGAGGAAACGCGGCAGCGCGAACAGCCGCGCCGACGATTCCCGCCTGCCCCGCACCGTCGTCCGTTCCCCCGAGATGGCCCGACGCCCAAGTAGGGCATGAGGCTACAAGGGCGCCGCGACGGGCTCAGCGTTCCGCCGCGCAGGACTCGGTTGCGTCACCTTTCGGCCGCCACCGGCCGGGGAGCACCCGAGTACTCAGGCGCCGCGGCGGCGGCGGGCGATCTCGGCCAGCGCGATGCCGGCGGCGACCCCGGCGTTGAGGGACTCGACCGCCCCGGCCATCGGGATGCGGATCGTCACGTCGCAGCGCTGCTCGACCAGCCGGGACAGCCCGCGCCCCTCGGACCCGATGACCAGGACGATCGGATCGGTGGCCATCTCGAGCTCGTCGATCGTCGTGTCGGCGTCCGCGGCGAGCCCGACGACGAACAGGCCGGCCTCGGCGTAGGACACGAGGGTCCTGGCGAGGTTGGTGGCCCGGGCGACCGGCAGCCGGGCGGCGGCACCCGCCGACGTCTTCCAGGCGGCGGCGGTCATCCCGGCGGCGCGGCGCTCGGGTACCAGGACGCCGTGGGCGCCGAAGGCCGCCGCGGAGCGCACCACGGCACCGAGATTGCGGGGATCGGTGACGCCGTCGAGCGCGACCACCAGACCGGGAGCCGCGGCGCGCGCCCGGGCCAGCAGGTCGTCGGGATGGGTGTAGCGGAACGGCGGGACCGCCAGGGCGAGCCCCTGATGCGGCGCCGTGCCGCACATGCGGTCGAGGTCCGGGCGGGCGACGTCGACCACCGCGATCCCCGCCCGAGCGGCAAGGCGGCGGGCGTCGGCGAGCCGCTCGTCGAAGTCGAGCCCGCCGGCGACGTAGAGGCTCGACGCCGGCACCCCGGCCCGCAGCGCCTCGACCACCGCGTTGCGGCCGACGACCAGCTCGTCGGCTTCGGCACGCCGCGCGCGCGGACCCCCCTGCCCGGCCTGACCCGTCTGGGCGGCGTCGGCGGCACCGGGGCGGCCAGCGGTGGCCCGCCCCCGCTCCCCGCCCTGTGCGGCCCTGGTCGCGGCGGCCGCGCGGCGCTGAGCGGGATGGCCGGGACGCAGATGGGCGGGCGGGGTCGCGCCCCGGCCCTCCAGGGCCTTGCGGCCCTGGCCGCCGCTGCCGGCACCGGCTCCCTTGCGATGCGAACCCGCCTTGCCGGCCCGGCCGCCCTGCCCGCCCCGGGCGATCCCGCCGCCGCCCCGGCGCGCGGCGCCGGCCATCAGTGCCACCGACCGGCGTGCGCCGCGGAAATGACCATGTGACCACGGTATACGGCCGGCGCCGGGGACGCGGCCGGCCTCGACCCCGGCCGGGACCGGCCGGTTTCGGCCCGCCCGCCGACCAGGCAGGGGCCCCCGGTCGGGGGTCCGGCGGGCCCGAACCCGGCCACCTGCCGCGACATGGTCGTTCGGGACTGTCCGGCGCCCTATCCTGAGGCGGCAGTCCCACGCCGGTGACCTGGGTGGTCCCGGCCGCCCTCGGCCAGGTCAGGAGGGTTCGGTGTGCGTCGCTCGCCACGCGTCATCACGCGGTCGCGGACCGCGGCTCGGGCGCGTGCCGTGCTGAGCTCCGGCGAGGCGCGGGCCGAGGACGGGCCGGGACCGGCCGGCGTGGCCGATGCCCCGGCACCGGCATGGCCGCCACCATCGTCGGCCCTCGCCCCTTACGCTCTCTTAAGGTTGCGCGCCGACGGAGGGGGATGCACCGGGACCTGGCCCGCCCACGGCGATCTACGTCATCGACGGGCCCCGGGGGAACCTGGGAGAATACGTCCCCATGGCTCCACAATGACCAGCTCGACGCGTGTGACCAGTTCGTCCTGTCGCCGGCCGTGCGCCTCCGGCGTCGCGGAGCGACGGCGACGAGCTCCGATGACCGGACCAGCAGGGGCAGGAGGCACCCAGCACATGGCTCTGCGCACACCGCCCGCACGCGAACGTTCCCTCCCGGTGGCATGACGGTGGACCTCAACCCGCACGACGACGCCCCCACGGTGGCTTACCAGCTCACCGGCAGCGGGGCCTTCGACCCCGACGACGACCTGGGCCGCTGCCCCGTGTGCGCGGCGCCGGNGTACTCGGACGACCACTACTGCGAGGTCTGCGGGCATCCGCTGGAAGGCCCGGACCCGGCGCACGGTGACGCCGACCACAGCGAGGTCGACCTCGGCNAGCTGGCCGGGGTGTGCGACCGGGGCGTACGCCACACGACCAACGAGGACGCGATGGGGCTCGCCGTCGTCTACGGCACGCTCATCGCGGTGGTGTGCGACGGGGTCTCGACCACGCCCGGTTCCGGTCAGGCCTCGGCCGCCGCCGCGGCCACCGCGATGGCGGTGCTCGCGGACGCGGTGCGAGCCCACGGGCCCGGTCATCCGGTCCACCACGACACCCGCCCGCCCCGCGGCGGCAGCGCGGCCGACGCCATGCTGGACATCCTGGAGCCGGCGTACCCGGAGTACGACGAGCCGCGCACCGCGCCGCGGGCGATCGTCGGGGGCTTCTCCCCGGAGGACGCCGAGGCCGCGCTGCACGCCGCCGTCGACGCCGCACAGGCCACGATCGCCCAGCTCAGCGCGGCCGAGGGGCGGATGGCCCCGTCGTGCACCTTCGCCGCCGCCATCGTCACCCCGCCGACCCCCGACGGTCCCGGCATGGTCACCGTCGGCTGGGTCGGCGACAGCCGCGTCTACCTGCTCGGACCGCGCTGGTGCGAGCGGCTGACCTCGGACGACACCTGGGCCGCCGAGGCCGCCCGGGCGGGTCTCATCCCCGCCAACGAGGCCGAGACGCATCGGCGCGCGCACACGCTGACCCGCTGGCTCGGTGGCGACGTCGAGGACGTGGCCCCGCACACGGAGATCTTCCCGATCGAGGCGCCGGCCACGGTGCTCGTGTGCTCCGACGGGCTGTGGAACTACGCCTCCCGGCCGGATGTCATGGCCTCGCTGGTCAACCAGCTCCCGCCGCGCTGCACGGCGATCGACGTCGCCCGCCACCTCGTCGACTTCGCCATCGACGCCGGTGGCCACGACAACATCACCGTGGTCGCCGCCCGGGTGGATCACTGATGGGCGCGTTCACCGCGGAGGTCTACCAGAACGAGTACCTTCCGGCCGGCGGGACGGACGTGCACGCCGTCGTCACCGTGACGTCGACCGGCCGGCCCGACGGCCCGGACGGCCTCGCCGGCGAGGTCTCCCCGCACGGCTCCCGCCCGCCCGACTCCCCGCCGACCCACGACTCCCCGCCGGCCCCTGGGTCCCCGTCAGCCCACGGGTCCCCGCCGCCGGCCGGATCGCGGCGCCCGGAACTCGCCGAGGTCCTCCTGCTCGACTGCTCGGGCTCGATGGCGAACCCGCCGGAGAAGATCGCCCAGGCGCGCCACGCGGCGTGCGCTGCCGTCGACTGTCTGCCCGACGGCGTGTGGTTCGCGATCGTCCGCGGCACCGGCGCCGCCAGCATGATCTACCCGGACAGCCCGCACCTGGTGGCCGCCTCGGCCGTCACCCGCGAGCAGGCCCGCCTCGCGGTGAGCCGGATGGAGCCGCACGGCGGCACCGCCATCGGCCGCTGGCTGGACCTGGCGCGGGCGCTGACGGGAACCCGGCCGCAGGCCATCGCGCACGCGCTGCTGCTCACCGACGGCCAGAACGGCGAGCTGGCGACGGACCTGGCAGCGGCCGTCGCCGCGGCCCGTGGGCGGTTCCAGTGCGACTGCCGGGGCATCGGCACCGACTGGCGCGTCGCCGAGCTGCGACTGATCGCGACGAACCTGCTGGGCACCGTCGACGCGATCGGCAGCCCGAACGAGCTCGTCGCGGACTTCACCAGCGTGGTCGCGACCGCCACCAGCCGAGCCACCGACCGGGTGGCGCTGCGGGTGTGGACCCCGCGCGGCGCCGAGGTGGGGTTTCTGCGGGAGGTCTCCCCCATGCTGCGCGATCTGCGGGCCGAGGCGACCACATCCGACGATCACAGCGTCGACTACCCTACCGGCGCGTGGGGAACGGAGTCGCGCGACTACCACCTGAACATCCGGGTGCCGGCCCGGCCGGTCGGAACCGAGGCGCTGGCCGCGCGGGTCAGCCTCGTCATCGACGGCCGGGAGACGTCGCAGGCGCTGGTGAGAGCGATATGGACGGACGACGAGACGCGCTCCACCCGGGTCAGCGCGGCCGTCGCCCACTACACCGGGCAGGCCGAGCTGACGGCCTCGGTGGTGCGTGGCCTGGAGGCGCGTCAGTCCGGCGACGAGGCCACTGCAACACTGTTGCTCGGACGCGGGGCCCAGTTGGCGCTCGCCTCCGGCAACGAAGACACCTACCGCCTCCTACAGAAGGTGGTTCACATCGACAATGCCACAACAGGTACGGTTCGGTTGAAGAAGAACGTCAAGAAGATCGATGAGATGGTCCTTGACACACGGTCGACGAGGACCCTCCGGGTGAACCGGTGATCAGGTGAGGGCACGTTGCCCTGCGGGGCACCTGTCTCACGACCCGACTACTGCGATCGGTGCGGAATTGGGATCATGAGTGGTCAGGAGAGGTACGAATACCGTCCGGACGACGGCGGTCGGTCTCCCTATGGGACGGACGAGCCCGGCGGCCAGCGTCGGCGTGGCCCGTCACAGGCGGACGGCCCGGACGCGGCGGGGGGTTACGACCCGCTGGGCATCCGGCGCTCGCCGGCCGACCAGTCCAGCGTGGCGGATCCGCCGCGCGGCGGCGACCCGTACGGCGGGTACGGCCGCGACGGCTACGCCGACCAGCCACGCGGCGGTCGCGGCTACCAGGCGGACCCGTACGACGAGCCGGGCGGGTACGACCGTGATCCCTACGCCCGACGGCGCGACGACCGGCCGGGTGCCGACGACCGGGCCGACCGCGGACGCGACCCCTACGGACGCGACGACCGCGCCCCCGCCGGCTACCCCGACGCCGACCGCGACCCCTACGGCCGCGC
>NZ_LJPA01000009.1:41030-244216 GCF_001414035.1 Frankia sp. ACN1ag
CGGACGCGACGACCGCGCCCCCGCCGGCTACCCCGACGCCGACCGCGGCGGGTACCCGCCGGCCCGGGAGGGCCGCGGGGCGGGTGGCTACGGCGAGGACCTGGACCGCGAGTCCGACACCCACCGCCGCAGCCGGCGTGACGACGGGTACGGCTATGAGGCCGATCCGCTGGGCCTCGACCCGGGCGCGGCGCCCGCGGGGGCGCCCGAGCGGAGCCTGCCTGGCCGCAGCGGGGATCCGCGGCACACCACCGATCCCCGCTACGCCCGACCCGGAGGCGATCCGCGGCTCGACGACCCGCGGCTGAGCGACCCCGACCTCGGCGACCCGCGCCACGACGCCGGACGGGGCGGCCGGCGCGATCCGATCGCCGACGACCCGCGCGGCGCCGGCGGGTGGGACCGCGACCGTCCCCCGACGGGGGCCACCGTCTGGGAGGCCATCGTCGAGGCGGAGCGCGAGTACTACGACAGCGGCGACGACCACCGGGTGCCGTTCCCGACCTTCTACCCGCGCCGCGTCTTCGCGCTCGCCGGCGCGCAGATGCTCGTCGGCCGGCGCAGCGAGTCGCGTGGCATCCACCCGGACATCGACCTGTCCGGCGCGCCGGAGGATCCGGGCATCTCGCGCAGCCACGCGTTGTTCGAGCAGCTCCCCGACGGCGGCTACGCCGTGCGCGACCCCGGCTCGACCAACGGCACCCGACTCAACGACGAGCCGGACCCGATCGAACCCGGGCAGCCCGTCCCGCTCCGGGACGGCGACCGCGTCTACCTGGGTGCCTGGACACGCATCACGCTGCGCGCCCGCTGATCGACCGGCGCCGGCCCGGAAGTCGGGCCGGCGCCGAACGTCGCGCGGAGTCGTCATCTGCCCGGGTGGTGCGACCGGCCGACAACCAGCGCGCGCCGTCGTGGCCGGGGGCCTGGCCGGGCGGCAGCCCCACGACTGCGGGGCCGCCGCCGGGCGGACTCAGGCCAGGTACCAGCGCTGCCCTTCGGGGGTGTCCTCGACGATGAGACCGGCGGCCGCGAGCCGCGAGCGGATCGAGTCGGCCTCCGCGTAGTCCTTCCGTGCCCGCGCCGCCGAGCGCAGATCCAGCGCGATCTGCATGACCCCGTCGAGCGCGGGCCGCAGCTCGGCGCCGGCGGAGGGCCACTGCTCGTGCGGGTCGAGCCCGAGAACGCCGAGCATCCGGCGGGTGACGTCGACCCAGCCCGCCAGCTTGCGGCTGTGCGCCTTCGACAGCACCTGGTTGCCCTGGCCGACCGCGCCGAAGACGGCCGCGAGCGCGCGGCCGACCGCGAGATCGTCGTCCATGGCCGCCGCGAAGTCCGCCCACACCCGCTGCGGGGTCAGCCCCGCCTCGGCGTCCCCCGCCGTGCCGCCCACGGCCTCGCTACCGGGCCCGCCCCGGGCGGTCCGTCCCCTTCGCCCAGCCCCCGCCGCAGCCGGGCCGTCGTCGGCCGCCAGGGCCGCCGCCTCACCCGGGCCGCCGAGGATGTCCAGCGCGTTGCGGACGAAGGTCTCCACCCGGTCGTGCGCGGCGGCCGACTCGCCCAGCGCCTCCGGGGTGTACTCGAGCGTCGAGCGGTAGTGCGCCGACAACAGGTGATAGCGCAGTACCTGGGGGCGGACGACATCGAGGGCGTCGGCGACGAGCACCGAGTTCCCGAGCGACTTCGACATCTTCGTGCCGCCGGTGGTCAGCAGCCCGACGTGCATCCAGTACCGGGCCATCTCGCCGGCCGCGCCACCGCCGGCGCCGCCCGCCGCGCAGACCGTCTGCGCCCGCTCGTTCTCGTGGTGCGGGAAGACCAGGTCGAGCCCGCCGCCATGGATGTCGAAGGCCGGGCCGAGGTACTTGCCGGCCATCGCCGAGCACTCCAGGTGCCAGCCGGGACGACCGTCGCCCCAGGGCGAGGACCAGAACGGCTCGCCGGGCCGGGCGGCCTTCCACAGCGCGAAGTCCCGCGGATCGGCCTTGCCGGGCTCCGACTCCGCCGAGGGCAGCATGGCGTCCGGCCGCTGGTGGGACAGGACCCCGTACTCGGCGAAGGAACCGACCCGAAACCAGACCGAGCCCGCGCCGGCGTAGGCGTGGCCGCCGGCGATCAGCGCGGAGATCAGCGCGATCATCTCCGGGATGTGTCCCGTCGCGCGCGGCTGGATCGTCGGCGGCAGGATGCCGATCGTGCGATAGGCGTCGTCGAAGGCACGGGTCTGACGGGTGGCGAGCTCCCAGACCGAGGTGCCGTCCCGGTCCGCATTGATGATGATCTTGTCGTCGATGTCGGTCACGTTCTGGACGAGCGTCACCTCGTGCCCGGACTGCACCAGCCACCGGCGCAGAAGGTCGAACGGCAGGGCCGTGCGGACGTGGCCCACGTGCGGCGGCGACTGCACGGTGGGTCCACACACGTAGACGCCCACGTGACCGGGGCGCAGCGGCTCAAATGGCCGCACGCGCCGCCTGCGCGTGTCGTAGAGGTGGAGACCCATCTGTCAAGGGTACGGCTCCGGCCCCGGCGGCGGGTACGCAGCCCGTGTCAGCCGACCGTCAGCACCCGGTCGGCCACGACCCGGATGACGAGCCGGACCTCGCCCGGATCGTCCCACCGGTAGATGTCACCGGTGTACTTCAGCGACAGCCGGTCGATCAGCTCCCGGCCCCCCTGCTCGGTGAGCGTGGCCGTGCCGCGCACCTCGACGTACGAGTAGGGGTCGTCCTGGTCGAGGAACATCAGCCCGACCCGCGGATCACGGGCGATGTCCCGTTCCTTCGCACGTCCGCGCGCCGTGGACAGCAGCAGCTCGTCCTCGTCACGATCCACCCAGAGCACGGTCATCCGCGGCGAGCCGTCGGCCTGGACCGTGGCCAGGACGACGTAGGTCCGCGCGTCCGCGAGGGCCCGCACCGGCTCGGGAAGGCGACCAGCCATCACACTCCTCGGGCTCCTCGGGGAGCGGCCAACGACGGCTCAGCCTTTCATTCACCGCCGGCACACTACCGAGCGATGACGGATCGGCATACCCGCTCGGACGCGGCCGGAGCTCAGGCGCGCACGACCAGGGCCGTGGCGATCGCCGCGAGCCCCTCACCCCGGCCGGTCAGGCCGAGCCCGTCGGTGGTCGTCGCCGACAGGCTCACCGAGGCGCCCAGGGCCGCGGACATCGCCGCCTGGGCCTGCTCACGGCGCGCCGCCATCCGCGGGCGGTTGCCGATGACCTGCACCGACACGTTCCCGATCACCCAGCCACCGACGGCGAGCAACCGGGCCGTCTCGGCCAGCAGGACCGCACCGGACGCCCCCGCGTACTCCGGCCGGTCGGTGCCGAACACCTTCCCCAGATCGCCGAGACACGACGCGGTGAGCAATGCGTCACAGGTCGCGTGCGCGGCGACGTCCCCGTCCGAGTGCCCGGCGAGGCCCGTCTCTCCCGGCCACTCCAGGCAGGCAACCCAGCACGGCCGACCGGCCGCGAACGGGTGCACGTCGACGCCGATGCCCACGCGCGGCAGCACCGCGGTCGTCACCGCGCTCGAGGCCGGCGCCGGGCGGTCGGTGGGCGCCACGCCGCCATCCGCCGGCTGGGGCGTGTCCGGGCTCACCCGAGGCTCCGGACATCCGAGCCAGCGCGCACGTCCGCGCCACCGCGCGGGTCGGTCCCACCGCGGGGGTCGGTCCCACCGCGGGGGTCCGCAGCCGCGCGGGGGTCGCCCGGGGCGCAGCGGGCAAGCAACGCCTCGGCGAGTACGAGATCGGGCGGTTGGGTCACCTTGAACGCCTCCTGAGCGCCGGGGATGGTCGTCACCGGCACCCCGAGAGCCTCCACCAGGCCGGCGTCGTCCGTCGCCGGAATGTCCTGCAGGGCATACGCGGCGGTGAGCACGTCACGCCGGAATCCCTGCGGGGTCTGCACCGCCCGCAGCCGGTCGCGGGGCGGGGTGCGGATCACCCGGCCGTCCGGGCCGACCTCCTTGACGGTGTCCGTCAGGCCGAGCACGGGGATCACCGCCGGATGACCGGCCAGCACTGCCGCGGCGACCGCGTCAACGAGCGCAGGCGGAGTCAACGGCCTGGCCGCGTCGTGGACGAGGACGACGGAGACGTCCTCGTCGATCGCGCGCAGGGCCCGGCGGACCGAATCCACCCGCTCCGCGCCGCCCGCGATCACGCGCACGTCCCGCCCGAGCAGTTGAGCCACGACCTCGACCAGAGTCGGCGGTGCCGCCACGACGATCTGCGTCACCGACTCCGAACGCCGCAGCGCCTCGATCGAACGCACCAGCATGGGCCTACCGCCCAGGGCTCGCAGAGCCTTCGGGGTACCCCCGCCCAGCCGCTCGCCGCGGCCGGCAGCCGGCACGATCGCCGCGACCCGCGGGCCGCTCGCCCGCGACTGGAGACCTTCGCCCATCACCAGACCTCCCGTGTGCCATCCACCACGAGAGCATGGCCTATCCGGCCGACCGGATGCGAGCCGGCCGACCGGTACGCCGATCGGGCGTGCGCAGCCGGATGGGTGCGAGCGCCGCCATCGGACCACGCCGGCCAGCGAACCCGGCCCGCCGGACGACAGGGCGTCCGGAGGGGCCGACCTCCCGGCCGGAAATCATATTCCGGTAGTTTCACGCCGACCGAATGAACCGGCCGACACCCGATCTATTACGACCGGGCCGACAAGGCCTGGATCAGCCGGCGAGAACCTCGTCGAGCATCGCCTCGGCCTTGTCCTCGTTGGTGCCCTCCGCGAGCGCGAGCTCACTGACGAGGATTTGTCGCGCCTTGCTCAACATCCGCTTCTCACCCGCAGAAAGACCGCGCTCGCGATCACGGCGCCAGAGATCGCGGACGACCTCGGCAACCTTGTTCACGTCGCCGGAGGCGAGCTTTTCGAGATTTGCCTTGTACCGCCGGGACCAGTTGGTGGGCTCCTCGGTGTGGGGTGCCCGGAGCACCTCGAACACCCGTTCCAGCCCATCCTGCCCGACGACGTCGCGCACCCCGACCATGCCGACGTTGTCGGCCGGCACCCGGACAGTCAGATCGCCCTGAGCGACCTTCAGCACGAGATAGAGTCTTTCCTCGCCCTTGATGACGCGGGTTTCTATCGCGTCAATCAGAGCAGCACCATGATGCGGGTAAACAACGGTCTCGCCGACTTGGAACGCCATGTGTCACGTGCCCCTTCCGCCTCTACCAGCGTAACACGCACGCATCGCCGCAGGTCAGACGCGCGCTGCAAGCGCAAGGGCCGCAACGCCAAGCCGAGGGGCCCGGCGGAGCCTTCCGGCCACCGTTCGCGACGGCGGACACCGCCCGACCCGGATCCACGCGCCGATCGCACTTCGCCGCGCACCGACACGAACAGCCCTACCAGGTAAAACAGGCGACAGGTCGACGGACGTTGGCTGCGCGCCCGAGCGTCAACCGCCAGGCGAACGTAGCGCGGACAGACCCCGCTCGCGCGCCGACACGGTGGCGACCGGCCGGGCGGCGGCGCGGTCCGCCGGCCCGGCCCCGGCACCGGCCGCGGCCGGCTCGCCCGCGGGCCGGCCGGGTGCGCGGCGTGACACTGCCCACGTCCCCGACCGGCCCTTCGTGGCCTGTCGGGCCGGTCAGCCCGGCTGCCGGCGCCCGGGCACCGTCCCGGCACGCGCCGCCCACCGGCCCACGCGGGCTGGCCGGGGCCGGCGGCCTGGGCACGTGGCGCCGCCGGGTGGCTAGTGTTAGCCCCGCACGGAGACCTCCGTGGATGGCCACTCGACACCGGCCGTCGGCGGCAGGTCCTCCGGGCACCGGGGGTGACCCCTGCACGCCGGGTCCGACTACCGGCGCCGGGGCGCGCCGCCGGGTGGCCGTCCACGCGACGGCCGTCGACCAGCACCGGCGCCGCCCAACGCGCCGGTCTTGTGCAGGAGGAGCCACCGAGCTGTGAGCCGCCGTCCGGGTGCCCGTTTCCCGTCAGTCACCGCCGTCGCCGAGGCGACGCCCGCCGCCGCACCCCGCGACGACGCCGCGCCGCGCTCAGCATTGCGGCGGCGGATGACCTCCCGCCGGGTGGGCGTCGCCCTGCTGGCCTCGGTGATCGGTTCGGCCGGCCTGGCGAGCTGCGCCTCCGGCAACGACGCGTTGACGAACCTCGCGCGGACCACGACCAACAGCGTCGCGGGGTCCGTAGGTTCCATCACTTTGCGTAACGTCTATGTCGCCGGGCCCGTGTCCCAGGGTGATTCCGCGCCGATCGTGTCGGCGTTCTTCAACGGGGGCGGCGAGCCGGACACCCTCGTCTCGGTGTCCTCGCCGGAGGCCGGCGGCGGCCAGCCGCCGAAGTCGGCGCAGCTCGCCCCCGGCGGCGGCCAGATCTTCATCGCGGACGCCGACGCACCCACCCTGCGGGGCGTGCAGCGCAACCTGCTGATCGGCTCCCAGCTCCCGATCACCTTCACCTTCGCGAAGGCCGGCAGCGTGACTCTGGACGTGCCGGTGGAGCCGGCCGCTCCCGGTGCCTCCGGTGCCCCGACCGAGGCCACCACGAGCACGCAGACGCCCGCCACCGGCTCGGCCTCGCCGAGCGCCGGCGCCTCTCTCTCCGCCCATACCGCCACTCCGGCCGCCGGCACCGCCACCCCGGCCGCCGGCACCCCCACCCCGACGGCCACCGCCACCGCGACCGCGGGCTGAGCCCGCCGAGGCCGGGCCCGGCCCGGCTGCCGCACCGCGGGCAGTGCTCGTGGCAGCCGACGGCCGGGCATCAGCGTGGCGAGCGCGCAGCCGTGCCGCCCTGGACCCGGATCGGCGATTCCGAGGTTCCGCGGGACCGTGGCGCTCTGGACCCGGATGGGCGCTCCCGAGGTTCCGCGGGACCATGCCGCAGCTCCCGGCCGTGCTCCCTCGTGGGCCATCAGCCCGTCGGCCCCACTTAGTTGCGCCGGGAACTGCAGGAGCTTGACGACGGTCGTGGGCCGGCGGAACGCCAACAACCTCCTGTAACTGCTGACCGTCCGGTGGCCGGGATGAACACCGACCTGGGCGCCGGCGGACCAGGGCCGGCGCACCAGGGCACCGGTCCAGGGCACCGGTCCAGGGCACCGGTCCAGGGCACCGGCGGCGCCAGCCCGGCAGGGGCTCTGGGCGCCGATTGCGGCTGGGACGGCGTCGTCGGCTCCGGTCCTGGTCACACGACACCTGTGGGCGCCCCCACGCGCGGCTGGCTCCGACATGTCGGACCGGCCGGTTAACGTGGCGCCCATGACATCCACTCGGCCGGCGGCCGGCGGTCGCGCGTCCGGTCGAACGGCGTCGGGCGGGTTCCGGTGCAGCGGCTGCGGGGCGGAGTCCGTCCGCTGGGCCGGGCGCTGCCCGCGCTGCCAGGAGTGGGGGACGCTGGAGGCCCAGGCGCCTGCGCCGCGCCGGACCTCGGGTCTCGGCGGTGCCGGGCGGGCGATCACGGCCACGGAGGTCACGGCGCCGGCGCAGCCGGTGGTGTCCGTCGACGTCACGGCGGCTCGCCGCCGGCCCACGGGCATCGACGAACTGGACCGGGTGCTCGGCGGTGGTCTCGTCCCCGGCGCGGTGATCCTGCTCGCCGGTGAGCCGGGCGTCGGCAAGTCCACGCTGCTGCTGGAGGTGGCCGCCCGCAGCGCGGCCGGCGGGGCCCGGGCCCTCGTCGTCACCGGCGAGGAGTCGGCCGCGCAGGTGCGGCTGCGCGCGGGGCGGACGGGCGCGCTCCACGAGGATCTGTGGATCGCCGCCGAGACGGATCTCGGCGCCGTGCTGCGCCACGTCGAGGAGGTCTCGCCGGCTCTGCTGGTGGTCGACTCGGTGCAGACGATCTCCGCTGCCGGGGTGGAGGGGGCGGCCGGCGGCGTCACCCAGGTGCGCGAGGTCACCGCCGCGCTGATCCGCACGGCGAAGGCACTCGGCCTCGCGACGGTGCTTGTCGGCCATGTGACAAAGGATGGCCTGGTGGCCGGGCCCCGCCTGTTGGAACATCTGGTGGACGTGGTCCTGCATTTCGAGGGTGAGCGGCACTCCGCGCTTCGCCTCGTGCGGGCGGGCAAGAACCGGTACGGCCCCGCCGACGAGGTCGGCTGTTTCGAGATGAGCGACTCCGGCATCCACGGGATCGCCGATCCCAGCGGGCTGTTTCTGTCCCGTTCGGGGGCGGGCGGCCTGGAGGCGGTGCCGGGGACGTGCGTCACCGTGACGGTGGAGGGCCGCCGGCCGCTCGTCGCGGAGGTGCAGGCCCTCGTCGCCGAGACGTCCGCCCAGGTGCCACGACGGGCGGTGTCCGGGCTGGACCCGGCCCGGGTGGCGATGATCCTCGCCGTGGTCGAGCGCCGGGCGAAGGTCCGGTTCGGTAAGGCCGACGTCTACGCCGCGACCGTCGGCGGGGTGCGCCTCGCCGAACCCGCGGCGGATCTGGCGACGGCGCTCGCGGTCGTGAGCGCGGCGCGGGACCGGCCGCTGCCAGCCGATCTCGTCGCAGTCGGGGAGGTGGGGCTGGCCGGGGAGGTGCGGGCCGTGGGTGCCGTCCGCCAGCGGCTCGCCGCGGCGGCCCGGCTGGGATTTCGCCGGGCGCTCGTGCCCACGGGTGCCGGGCCCGGGCCCGAGGGCATGAAAGTCACCGAGGTGCCCGATCTGATCGGCGCCATAACCCGAATGCATGAAGCGTAACAAGAAATATGTCTGTTTTGAGTAATTTCGTTACCCCATGAAGAGCTGGACCGCACCGACTCCGGTCGCCCCGATAGCATCGCGGCAGAAGTGGCAGAGGTGGCAGACAGCGGGGAGCCGAGGAGCTGAGGGAGCCTGATGGCGGGACCACCCGGAGACGACATCTTCCGGGCGACACTGGCCGCGGTCGCCCCCGGAACTCCATTCCGCGACGGCTTGGAGCGCATCCTTCGCGGGCATACCGGGGCGCTGATTGTGCTCGGCCACGACAAGGTCGTCGAGGGTTTGTGCACCGGCGGCTTCGAGCTCGACGTCGAGTTCTCGGCCACCCGGCTGCGGGAGCTGGCCAAGATGGACGGCGCGATCGTGCTGTCCTCGGACCTGCAGCGGATCGTGCGCGCCGCAGTGCATCTCGTGCCGGACCCGACGGTGCCCACCGAGGAGTCCGGTACCCGCCACCGCACCGCCGAGCGGGTCGCCAAGCAGACCGAGTACCCCGTCATCTCGGTCAGCCAGTCGATGCACATCATCGCGCTCTACGTCGCCGGGCGGCGCTACGTGCTCGACGGCTCGGCCGCGATCCTGTCCCGGGCGAACCAGGCGCTGGCCACCCTGGAGCGCTACAAGCTCCGCCTCGACGAGGTCGCGGGCACACTGTCCGCGCTGGAGATCGAGGATCTCGTCACGGTCCGGGANGCGATCTCGGTCAGCCAGCGGCTGGAGATGGTGCGCCGCATCGCGGACGAGATCGAGGGCTACGTCGTCGAGCTCGGCACCGATGGGCGGCTGCTGTCGCTGCAGCTCGAGGAGCTGATGGCCGGCGTCGAGACGGAGCGCGAACTCACCGTGCGCGACTATCTGCCCGCCGGGTCGAAGGCCGGGTCGGCCGCGCAGGTCCTCAGCGAGCTGTCCGCGATGTCGCCGACCGACCTGCTCGACCTCACCGTGCTCGCCCGGGTGATCGGCTTCTCCGGCGGGGCGGACATCCTGGATCGGCAGATCAGCCCACGGGGCTACCGCATGCTGGCGAAGGTCCCCAGGCTGCCGCGGATGGTGGTCGACCGGCTCGTCGACCACTTCGGCACGCTGCAGAAGCTGCTCGCCGCCGGGGTCGACGACCTGCAGGCGGTCGACGGTGTCGGCGAGACCAGGGCCCGCGCCGTGCGCGAGGGCCTGTCACGGCTGGCCGAGTCGAGCATCCTCGAACGCTACGTCTGACCACCCGTCCCGCGGCCGCCCCCCGCCGGCCTGGCACGATGGCGGGGATGACCAGCGCACCGCGGACCGCGCCCGCTTTCCCGCCCGTGGCCACGGCATCGGCCCTGGCCACGGCATCGACCCCAGCCACGGCCACGGCATCGGCCGGGCCTGAGACGCTCGCCGGGCTGGTGCTCGACTGGTTCGCCGCCGCCGCCCGGGATCTGCCCTGGCGGCGTCCCGGGACGACGCCGTGGGCGGTCCTGGTCAGCGAGGTCATGCTGCAGCAGACCCCGGTCACCCGCGTGCTGCCGGTCTGGCAGGCCTGGCTGGACCGGTGGCCGACCCCGGCCGCGCTTGCCGCGCAGCCCGCCGGCGAGGCCGTGCGGGCCTGGGGCCGGCTGGGCTACCCACGCCGGGCGCTGCGGCTGCACCAGGCCGCGGCGGCCGTCGTCGAGCGGCACGGCGGCGAGATCCCGGCGGACCTCGACGCGCTGCTGGCCCTGCCCGGGATCGGGACCTACACGGCCCGGGCGGTCGCCGCGTTCGCCTTCCGTCAGCGCCACCCGGTCGTCGACGTGAACGTGCGCCGCCTGTTCGCCCGCGCCGTGGAGGGCCGGGCGGACCATCCGGCCACCGTCAGCCGCCGCGATCTGGCCGCCGTCGCCGAGCTGCTGCCGACCGACCCCGAGACCGCCGCCATGACCAGCGCCGCGCTGATGGAGCTCGGGGCGCTGGTCTGCGTGGCCCGTACCCCCCGCTGCGCCGCCTGCCCGCTGCTGCACCGCTGCGCCTGGGTGAGGGCGGGCAGTCCGGCCGGGACCGGCCCCACGCGCCGGCCGCAGGGCTACGCCGGCACGGACCGCCAGGTCCGCGGGCGGCTGCTGGCCGTCCTGCGCGACGCCGAGCAGGCGGTCGGCCAGGACCTCCTCGATCAGGTCTGGGACGACCCGGTCCAGCGGGACCGGGCGCTGGCCGGGCTGATCGACGACGGCCTGGTCGTCCGCGTCGCCCCCGGCGTCTACGCCCTGCCGAGCTGACCCGGCGGCGCGAGGTCGAGCAGGCGCGAGGTCGAGCAGACGCGGAGTCAGGCAGACGCAGGGTCAGGCAGGCGCAGGGTCCAGCATGTGAGGTTCGGTCAGGCGGTGGGGTCGGGCGCGGCACGGAACCGGTAGCCGACCCCGCGGATGCTCTCGATGATCGTCGGCTCGCCGGCGGCCTCGCCGAGGCGGCGGCGCAGCCGGCGCACGTGCACGGCGAGCGTGTTGGTCTCGGTGTGCGCCGAGCCCCAGACCTCCCGCAGCAGGGTCTCCCGCGGAACGACCCGTCCGGCCTGCTCCAGCAGCAGCGCGAGCAGCCGGAACTCCCGAGGCGGGACCGACACGACCGCGCCGTCGAGGCGGACCTCGTGGGCCGCCCGGTCCAGCAGCACCGGGCCGCCGCGCAGGACGTCATCCTCCGCCGGCCGGGGCGACTGCGGGCCAGGGCGCCCCGTCCCGATCACGCCGACCATCGCCAGCACCTCGGGCACGCGGTACGGCTTGCCCACGCAGGCGCTCGCGCCCGCGTCCAGGCCGGCCGCGGCGGCCGGCCGGTCGTCGGGACCGACCGCGAGCAGGATCGGCACGTCGTCGTGCCCGGGCACGCTGCGGACCGTCCGCACGACGGTGACCCCGTCGACGACCGGCAACCGAGCGCTGATCAGCAGGGCGGCGGGCTGCTGGAGACCGATTTCCAGCAGGGCCTGCGCGCCGTCGGCCACCACGCTCACCTCGACCCCACCACCGGCGATGGCGTCCAGCATGCCGTCGTCGACCTCGGAGTCCGCGATCAGCAGCGAGGGCCGACCAGCCGACCTGACCTGTGCCGCAGCCCCGTTCCGTCCGGCCACCGGACCACGGTCGGCACCCCCCGGTTGAGCGGACTCACGCCGTACCGGGAGCATCCGCCTGTCCTGACCGTGAACTTCCGCCGGCGTCAGCCGAACCGCCCGGAGACGTAGTCCTCGGTCCGCTTCTCCGTCGGGTTGCTGAAGATCTTCGAGGTCTTGTCGAACTCGACGAGGCGGCCGGGGTCTCCGGTCTTCTCCAGAGAGAAGAACGCGGTGGCGTCACTGACCCGCGACGCCTGCTGCATGTTGTGGGTGACGATGACGATCGTGAAGCTCGACTTCAGCTTCGTGATCAGGTCCTCGATGGCCAGCGTGGAGATCGGGTCGAGTGCCGAGCAGGGCTCGTCCATGAGCAGCACCTGGGGCTCGACGGCGATCGCCCGCGCGATGCACAGCCGCTGCTGCTGGCCGCCGGACAGGCCGGCGCCGGGCCGGCCGAGCCGGTCCTTGACCTCCTCCCAGAGGTTCGCGCCGCGCAGCGACTCCTCGACCCGCTCGTCGAGCAGCGCCTTCTTGCGCACGCCGTTGAGCTTCAGGCCGGCGATCACGTTCTCGTAGATGGACATGGTGGGGAACGGGTTCGGCCGCTGGAAGACCATCCCCACGGTGCGGCGGACGTTCACCGGGTCCGTGCCGGCCCCGTAGAGGTCCTCGCCGTCGAGCAGCACCTTCCCCTCGACGCGGGCGCCGGGAAGCACCTCGTGCATCCGGTTGAGGGTGCGCAGCACCGTCGACTTTCCGCACCCGGACGGCCCGATGAATGCGGTGACGTTCTTCGGTTCGATGGTCAGGTTCACGTCGGCTACGGCCTTGAACTTGCCGTAGTACGCCGTCAGCCCGGTTACGTCGATGCGGGTGGCCATGGCAACCTCGACTCACGATCTGTCTGGACGCTGTTCGATGTCGGACGGGAACGCGGGACGGTACGGGAACGCGGGACGGTACGGGAACGCGGGACGGTACGGGCCGGCGGCGGCGACGTCGGTGGCGGCGCCACCGGCCCGGGTCCGGGTCATTTCAACCGGTTGCGTCCGGCGAACAGCCGGGCGACGAGGTTCAGCACCATGATGATGATGATCAGCACCAGGGCGGCCGCCCACGCCCGGTCGACCGCGAACTGCTGCGGCTGGCCGGCCTGGGAGTAGATGTACAGCGGCAGGGACGACTGCTCGCCCGAGAACGGGTTCGAGTTGATGAGGTTCGTGCCGAAGACGGTAAGCAGCACCGGGGCGGTCTCGCCTGCCACCCGGGCCACCGCGAGCATGACGCCGGTCACGATCCCGGGCAGCGCGGTGGGCACGACCACCCGCAGGATGGTCCGCCACTGCGGCACGCCGAGCGCGTACCCGGCCTCGCGCAGCTCGTTGGGAACCAGCTTGAGCATCTCCTCGGCGGAGCGCACGACCGTCGGGATCATCAGCACGGCCAGCGCGAGCGCGCCCGCGAACCCGGAGAAGCCCTGGTCGAGAGCGANCACCCAGAACGCCAGGATGAACAGACCCGCGATGATCGACGGCAGGCCGGTGAGCACGTCGACGAAGAAGCTGATCACCCGGCTGATCCGGCCGCGGCCGTACTCCACCAGGTAGATCGCCACGAGCAGGCCGAACGGCACCGCCAGCACGCTGGCGAGCAGCACCTGCTCCACCGTGCCGATGATGGCGTGGTAGATGCCGCCGCCCACGTCCCGGGCGCCGATGCCGTTCATCGAGTGGGTGAAGAAGCCGGCGTCGAGCCGACCGGCCCCCTTGCTGATCACGCTGACCAGCACCGCGACCAGCGGGATCACGGCGAGCAGGAACGCGGTGTAGACGAGTGTCGTCGCGAACCGGTCCCGCGCCCGGCGCCCGCCCTCGACGACCGTCGAGACAACGGTCGTCGCGATCACGAAGAGGAGCGCGGCCATCAGCACGATCTGGATCTCGCTGTCGACCGGCGTGAGCAGGTAGATCAGCAGGGACACGACCACCGCGCCGGCGGCGACGGCGAGCGGCGCCCAGCGCGGCAGGGTCTGCCCGCGCAGGCGTAGGCGGTCTGGGTCACTGTCGATGTCCGGTCCGGACACGGTCGCGGTGCTCATGCGGAGCTCCCGGAGAACTCGCGGCGGCGCGCGACGATGGCCCGCGCGATGATGTTCACGATCATCGTGACGATGAACAGCACCAGGCCGGAGGCGATGAGCGCGCCGCGGCCGATGTCGTTGGCCTCGCCCCAGCCGTTCGCCACGTTCGCGGCGATCGTGTTGCCGGCGGGCGAGAGGAGGTGCGCGGAGATGTTGAACGAGGCGGGCAGGACCAGCGCGACCGCGATCGTCTCGCCCATCGCCCGGCCGAGACCCAGCATCGACGCGCTGATCACCCCGGGCTTGCCGTAGGGCAGCACCGCGACCCTGATCATCTCCCACCGGGTCGCGCCGAGGGCCAGGGCCGCCTCGCGGTGCGCGATCGGCACCTGGAGGAAGACCTCACGGGACAGGGCGGCCACGATCGGCAGGATCATGATTGCCAGAACCACGGAGGCGACGAAGAGCGAACGCCCCACCGAGTCGCCGCTGAACAGCGGGATCCAGCCGAAGTAGTCGTTCAGCCAGAGCTGGATGCCCTTCATGTGCGGCGCGAGGACGATCAGGCCCCACAGTCCGTAGACGACGCTCGGCACGGCGGCGAGCAGGTCGACGATGTAGCCGAGGACGGACGAGAGCTGCCGGGGCGCGTACACGGTGATGAACAGCGCGATCCCGACTGCCACCGGCACCGCGATGATCATCGCGACCGCCGCCGAGACGACCGTGCCGTACAGGGTCGCGGCCACCCCGAACTTCGGCGGGGTGGCGTTGGGGAACCACTCCTCGGTGGTGAGGAAGTTCCCGGTGTTGGCGTTGAGGGCGTGGGTGGCGCGCAGCACCAGGAAGATCGCGATCACGGCGATCAGCGCCAGCAGGCCGAGGCCGGCCGTGCGGGTGAGGTTCTTGAAGATCAGGTCGGCCGCCCCGACCCGCGCCTTGCCCGCGGCCGCGACCGCGGGCCCGCCGGCCGGCGGTGGGTCTTCCGGCGGGGCCGTCGCCGTGGCGGCCCCCCGCGGCTCGGCGGCGTCCGCCGAGCTGTCCGGCTCCGTCGTCATGGTCCTCTCCTTGGTGCCCGAGCGGGGCTTGGCGATCAAGGTCCCGGACGCGGCACGCGCGGCGGGACGTGGGTGCCGCGGCCGCCGTACATCGACGAAGCCGCGGTGGGTTGTTCACCCCACCGCGGGCACCGGCCGGGCCGGTCGGGTCGTGCGGGCCGCCCCGGCCGGCCCCGGACCGTCATGGTCCGGGCGGCTCGGGGCGGCCGTGCTGCGTGAGCTGTGCGATCGGACAGGCTGCGGGTCAGGCCAGCTTGCCGATGACCGCGCGGACCTTCGTCGCGACCGCGTCCGGCAGCGGCGCGTAGCCGAGGTCGCCGATCGAGGACTGAGCGGCGTCCGAGGCGGTGTAGGTCAGGAAGGACTTGACCAGCGCGGCCTGGTCGGCCGAGAGACCCTTGGTGCAGGCGATCTCGTAGGTGACCAGGTAGACCGGGTAGGCGCCCTTCGTCGCGGTGGCGTAGTCGAAGGTCAGCTTCAGGTCGTCGCCATCGGCGACCTTGGCGGTGCTCAGGCCCAGGGAGGCACCGTCCGTGCTCGGCTCGATGTACTCGCCGGCGGCGTTCTTGACCTNGACGGTCGACAGCCCGGCGTTCTCCGCGTAGGACAGCTCGGCGTAGCCGATGGAGTTCTCCGTGGACTTCACGGTCGAGGTGACGCCGTCACTGCCCTTGGCGCCCTGGCCGCCAGGAGCCTTCCAGTCCGAGCCGGAGTCGAAGGTCCAGTCGGCGCCGCCCGCGCCCTTGAGGAACTTGGTGAAGTTGTCCGTCGTGCCGGAGCCGTCGGAGCGGTGCACCGAGGCGATCGTGGCGTCCGGCAGCGAGGCGGCGCTGTTCTCGGCCTTGATGGCCGGGTCGTTCCACTTGGTGATCTTGCCAGCGAAGATCTTCGCCAGGGTCTGGGCAGACAGCTGCAGGCCGTTGACGCCGGACACGTGGTACATCAGCGCCACCGGGCCGACGGCCATCGGCAGGTCGACCGCGGCACCGCCGGTGCAGCGCGCGTCCGCGTCGGTCTTCTGCTGGTCCTTCAGCGCGGAGTCCGAACCGGCGAAGGCGACCTGCTTGCTGATGAACTGCTGCCGACCGGTCGAGGAACCCGTCGACTGGTAGTTGATCGTCGCGCCGGAGCACGCGTTCTGGTAGGCCTTGACCCACTCGTCGATCGCGTTCTTCTGCGCGGACGAGCCGGAGCCCGTGATGGACCCCTTCGCACACGAGATCGTGCTCGCCTTACTCGACGGCGCCGCGCCCGCGCCGCCGGAGTCGTTGTTGTCGTCAGTTCCGCACGCCGCCACGGTGAGCAGTGCCACCATCGCGGCCCCGACGGCGGCCTGACGCTTGCCTCGGATCACAAGCAACCCTTCGTCCCCGCGCCGTTCATGGCGCGCACTGTCGTCCGCCCCCCGGACTGGGGTGCCGGCGAGAATCGAAGCGATCCGGAGTGAACGAAAGATGAACAAGCGCATACGCCAACCCGTCACCAACCGGAACACATCTATGTCGGACGATTTATGGCCTGTTGACCGGACCGGTTGCCACCACTCCAGAACACCGCGTACTGAACTCTAAGCGCACTGTCACCAACAGCCGGCGCCCCCGGCGGCCGATCATGTCGGACCGACGCCATCGCCGGCCACCGTCCACCACCTCTACGCCTGCGAACTCCGGGACAACCGTCGGACAAGTCGACGACAAGAAGGCGTGGGCGCCGGGACGGTCGGCGGCCCGAGCTGGAGGATGGCCCGGCCGCCCGAGCGTCGCCGCGCCGGCCGGCCCGAAGCCCGGATGCCGGCTTTTCGACGTCATCGAACGACATCGAGCCGCTCGGGAATCTTGCGCCGCTGATACCGAATGTTCATCCGCGCGCGTCATGCCCGACCCGGCCCACTGCGCCCGGCGACGCAGTGGGACGGAGCCGGCGAAGCGGCCAACCCGCACGCAGCGCTACGCAGATGATCAGGACTTGCGCCCACAGTCACCGGACGTCCGTTCTGCCCGGAGATCGCCGGTGGCGTTCCACCCGTTCCCGTGCTTTGCTTATAAGCAACATCGACGTAGCTGACAGCATCCAGTCGAAACCTGAAAGTTCGATCGCGGAGGACGATTCCGCACGATGGTAGCAATGAGAAACATCGAGGCGACGTAGCGAAGTTGTCCCGGTCCAGAGAAGAGCCCGACGCCCGCCAGGCCCGCCGGCCGCACGTGACGCGCCTCGGAACCGACACGCATACAGGAGGACGGCCAGAAGATGAACACCGTCGACAACGACGATCTCCTACCGGAGCCCCGGCCGATCACCGGCGGCCGGCCCGGCTCCCTCGCCGAGGTGGTCACCGTCCACGACGGCCTGGCGATCCGGCACGAGCTGGTCCTGGCGCCGGGAGCCACCGCGGCCGACCTGACCACGGCCATGATCCTCGTCCCGCCCACGGCCTGTCTGGTCAGCCACCACGGGGACGTCGACGTCTCCCTGGTGTTCCAGGAGGTCAGCCGCGACGGGCGGCCGGAGCCGGGCGCCGACCCACTGGAGCACAGCCGAGGCCTGCGTCACCGCTGACCCGGCCCGATCGGGGCCGCCCGCCCGCGCGCCGGCGCGGGCACCCCGAGCGGCACCTCTGCGGTGCCACGCCGCGCCCAGCCCCCCGTCCCGATGGCCCCGCGGCCCGGCACAGGCAATATCGTGGCGAGGTGGCTGTACTCACCTCCCGTGCGACCGACTTCCCGCGCTGGTACCAGGACGTGCTCGCGAAGGCCGAGCTGGCCGACAACGGCCCCGTCCGCGGAACCATGGTCATCCGACCGTACGGCTACGCGATCTGGGAACGTATGCAGGCCGACGTGGACGCCCGGATCAAGGCCGCAGGCGCCGTCAACGCCTACTTCCCGCTGTTCATCCCGGAGAGCTACCTGCGCCGGGAGGCCGAGCACGTCGAGGGCTTCAGTCCCGAGCTCGCCGTGGTCACCATCGGCGGCGGTAAGGAGCTCGAGGAGCCGGTCGTCGTGCGGCCGACCAGCGAGACCATCATCGGCGAGTACCTGGCCAAGTGGACCCAGAGCTACCGCGACCTGCCGCTGCTGCTCAACCAGTGGGCCAATGTGGTCCGCTGGGAGCTACGCCCCCGACTGTTCCTGCGCAGCAGCGAGTTCCTCTGGCAGGAGGGGCACACCGCGCACGTCGACGAGGCCGAGGCCGCCGCCTACGCCCGCCGGATCGCCCTGGAGGTCTACCGCGACTTCCTCACCGATGTGCTCGCCATCCCGGTGTTCATCGGCACGAAGACCCGCAAGGAGCGCTTCGCCGGCGCCACGAACACCATGACCTGCGAGGGCATGATGGGCGACGGCAAGGCCCTGCAGATGGCGACCAGCCATGAGTTGGGGCAGAACTTCGCCCGGGCCTTCGACATCGACTTCCTCGGCGCGGACGGCGCGAAGCACCTGGCCTGGACGACGTCCTGGGGTAGCTCGACCCGGATGGTCGGCGGCCTGATCATGGCGCACGGCGACGACAACGGCCTGCGCATCCCGCCCCGGCTCGCCCCGACCCAGGTCGTGGTGCTCCCGGTGCGCGACGACGAGACCGTCGTCGCGAAGGCCCGCGAGATCGGCGCGGCGCTCACCGACGCCGGGCTGCGGGTGCAGGTCGACGCCCGCCCGGGGCTGTCCTTTGGCCGCCGGGTCACCGACGCCGAGATCAAGGGCATCCCGGTGCGGGTCGAGGTCGGCCCGCGCGACCTGGCCGCCGGGAACGTGACCCTGGTCCGCCGGGACACCTCGGCGAAGGCGCCGGTGCCGCTGGCGGAGGCGGCCGCCCGGGTTCCGGCGCTGCTCGACGAGGTGCAGGCCGGCCTGCACGCCGAGGCCCTGGCATTGCGCGAGAGCCGAACGGCGGACGTCACCACGGTCGCCGACGCCGCGCAGGCGGCGCAGACCGGCTTCGCCCGGATCCCGTGGCGCCTCGTGGGCGAGGAGGGCGAGGCACGCCTCGCCGAGGACGCCCTGACCGTCCGCTGCCTGCAGACGCCCGACGGCGAGATCCCGCCCGCCGGCGGCGACCCCGACGACCTGGTCTGCCTGATCGCCCGCTCCTACTGACCGCCGCGTGACGCAGGCGCGCTAGCCGAAACGGGTTATCCGGCTTTGCGGCCCTTCGGCTCGTTTGCTAACGTCACCAATGTCCGAACTGCCCGAAATAGTCCATCCTTGATTCCGTCTTTCGCGCACGCAGAACAGGTAGCATGCTCCGACAAGACGAATTCGAGCAGCTTATTGCCCGGAAAATGGGTCTCGCTGATTCGGCGATCGCCGGCGGCAGCCGGCTCCATGAAGACCTCGGGCTGGATTCCTTCCGGCTTCTGGAACTCTGCCTGTACGTGATCGAGCTCGGAGTCGACCTCTCCGAGGCGAACTGGCTGGAAATCGAGACCGTCGGCGAGCTCTACCACCGTTATCGGGCCGGCCCGCCCGCCGCGGACTCCCAGCCGCTCCCCGCCGCATCGGCAGTGAGCGCCGTACCGGCCGGGATCGGCGTCGGCGCAGCGTCGCTCGACGGGCCCGCGGGCCTCGCCGGGCCGGGCCTCGCCGGGCCGGGGATGGCCGGGCCGGGGATGGCCGGTGCCGCCGCCGCAGCAGCAGCGTCCGCGGCCGCCGGCTCGCTCGCGCTGCCACCGCCGCGGTTCGCCGGGCGGTTTCTGCGGCTGATGCCGGTGCTGCCGGCGTCGACGCCGTTCCTGTACGAGCTCGCGGTCACCCCGGAGATCGGCTTTCGCTGGCGCTACCGGGGCTCGGTGCCGTCGTATCCGCAGTTCGAGCAGGAGCTGTGGCAGGGCGTCCTGACCCAGTTCGTGATCGAGTCGATCGAGACGGCCCGGCCGGTCGGCCACGCGATCTGCTACAACCCGGAGTTCACCCTGGGGTACGCCTACGTCGGCGCGGCGATCTCGGCCGACTACACCGGGTCGGGTCTGGCCGTCGAGGCACTGGACCTGTTCGTGCGTTACGTCTTCGACATCTGGCCGTTCCGAAAGCTGTATTTCGAGGTGCCCGAGTTCAACTACCCGCAGTTCGCGGGGGCCGATCGGGAAAAATCGGCCGGCGGCGCACTCGAACTCGAGGGGCGGCTGCGCCGGCACGACTTCTATCGCGGTCGCTACTGGGACCGTCTCATTCTCGCCGTCTACCGGGACAGCACGGACGGCGACGCCCGATAACGGGATCGTCCGCCGGAGAGGGCGTCGACAATGGTTTATCTGCTGGATCGCATGAGGCGTGCCAGCACCGGTCCGAACACGGTGACCTTCCTCGCGCCGGACGGCGGACGGCGGGTCGGCTGGGCCGAGCTCTACGGGGACGCCCGACGCGTCGCCGCGGGCCTGCAGTCGCACGGGGTCGGGCCGGGCCGGCCGGTGGTCATCCTTGCCGACACGTCGCGGGAGACGATCACCGCCGCGATGGCGACCTGGCTCGCCGGCGGTAGCCTCACCATGGCCCCCACCCCCGCCCGCACCGTCGACCTGGCCCGCTACCTCGCCGACACCCGCGACCGGTTCGACTCGCTCGGTGAGCCGCTCGTGCTGGTCGGCGCGCCGTGGGGGGACGCGGTGCCGGCGCTGTCCGGCGGGGCCGGGCGGGTGATCCCGCTGGCCGAGGCGGTCGGCGACCCGCCTGCGGCGCCGTGGCGCCCGCCCCTGCTGACCGCCGACGCCCCCGCGATCCTGCAGCTGACCAGCGGCACCACCGGCGCACCGAAGATCGCCCGGATCAGCCACGGCAACCTGGCGGCGAACATCGAGGGCATCCGGGTGGCGACCAGCCACGAGGCCGTGCACGGCCGGATGCTGTCCTGGCTGCCGCTGTCCCACGACATGGGGCTCATCGGCGGGTTCATCCTGCCGATGGCGTGCGGCCGCTGCGACACGCTGCTGTCCTCACCCGCCGACTACCTGGCGAGGCCGGCGAGCTGGATGCAGCTCGTCTCCCACCATCGCGCCACCAACACGGTCGGACCCGGCTCCGCCTACGCCGTCGCGGCCCGGCTGCTGCGCACCGGCCCCCGGCTGGACCTCTCCTGCCTGGCCTACGCGCTGTGCGGCGGGGAGCCGATCGATCCCGCGGTCGTCGACGACTTCCTCGACGCCGCCGGCGGTCACGGCTTCCATCCGGCCTCCTTCACACCCGCCTACGGGCTCGCGGAGGCCACGGTCGCGGTCACGTTCTCCGCCGTGGGGCGTGGGCCGCGCTACGACACGGTGGACGCGGACGCCCTGGCCGCGGGCACGGCCCGGTTCGTGCCCCCCGAGCCGGCCGCGCGCCTGGTGTCCCCCGAGCCCGCCGGGCCCGCCGAGTCCCCCGAGCCCGCTGAGCCCGCCGAGCCGGCGGTGCCCGCGGTGCGCACGAGACGGCTGGCGCTGCTCGGGGAGCCGATCCCCGGCCTGTCGGTCCGCGTGGTCGATCCGGACTCGGGCGGGATCCGGCCCGAGCGGAAGGTCGGCGAGGTCCAGGTCCGCGGCACCTCGGTGACCGCCTCCTACCATGACGATCCCGAGTCGGCGGCGGCCCTGCGCGCCCGCGACGGGTGGCTGGCCACCGGCGACCTCGGCTACCTCACCGGCGGCGAACTGGTCGTCTGCGGTCGCCGCAAGGACGTCATCATCCTCGGCGGCCGCAACATCTACCCCGAGGAGGTGGAGCGGGCTGCGGCCCGCGCCGAGGGTGCCCGCGCGGGCAACATCGTCGCCTTCCCCTACCCGCGTCCCGGCCATCTCGGCGGGGAGGGGCTCGCCGTGGCCGTCGAGACCCGTGGGGCCGATCCCGCCGCGCTGAGGAGCGCCGTCGCCGAGAAGGTCCGCGCCGCGCTCGGGGTGACCCCGCACGCGGTGCTGGTGCTCGAGCCGGGCTCGGTGCCGAAGACCCCCTCCGGAAAGCTGCAACGAGCCGAGGCCCGGCGGAGGTTCACCCCATGAGCACCCAGCCCGCCGCGCGACACGACGCACACAGCGTCGGCGCGGGCAGCGACGCCGCCACGGCCGAACGGCTCGCGGCCCTGGCCGACGGCCTCTACGCCGCCTGGGCGGAACCCGCGGTGTCCCGGCGCGACGAACTGCTCGCCGACTGCTGCGTCCCCGCGGTGACCTACGCCAACCCGCTGGGCGAGGCCGCCGGCATCATCGAGTTCGCCGATCTCATCGGCGAGTTCCTCGCGCCCTACCCGGGGCATCGGCCGGTGCGCACCAGCGGGGTCGACGTGCACCACCGTCGCGCCCGCTGGGAGTGGGGACTGCGCAACAGCATCGGACAGATCGTGCTGGCGGGCCTCGACGTCGTCACCTTCACCGAGCGGCCGCGCCTGGAGACCATCAGCACCTTCTTCGGGCCTCCGCCGCGGCCGGTCTACTCCTTCGGCGCGGCACCAGCCTGAACCCGCACCGCCCATCCCGATCCCCCACCGCCCATCCCCCACCTGGAGGAAATCGTGCCCAGCACCCGCGCAGCACTGCGGACCGCAGCCGTCGGCGCGACCGGCGCCGTGGCGGCCGGCCTGTTCGGCGCCATCCCCGCCGACGCATCCACCCCGATTCAGTCCACCGGCTGCACCGTCACCGCCTGGCCGCCCACCGGCGGCTCGACGATCTTCGCGAACGGTGGGATCACCTGCGACCCCCGGTACTCGGGCAACATGCAGATCAGCAACCAGTTGCGGAAGTACGCGAACGGGCAGTGGATGTCCGTCGGGGACCCGGTCAAGAAGTCGTACTGGGGCGGCAGCGGCATCGGCGAGGGCACCTCGGTGCCCTGCAGCTTCAACGGTCAGGCGCAGTTCAAGACCGTGACCACCGGCACCGCGGACGGCATGTCGACCACGGACACCTCCCCGAGCACCACCTACTCCTGCTTCTGATCCACCCCTGGCGATCCACCGCCGCTGAGCCCGGCGCCGGTACCGGCCACGTGTCGGTACCGGCCCGGCCTGGCTAGCCGGTCAGATCCCGACAAAAGACGCGTCATAGCATCAAATCGGGCCTCGCCTTTACCGAAAAGACAACAACTGCGCGGCGTACCGTCAACCCACCGCGGCGGGAGTACAACCCCCGGCGTCGGCGGGCGGCGAGTGCCGAGAACTTCACCGACCGGTGGCGCGGCGCGGCTCACACCACCGTTTCGGCGGAACTCGCCAGCGCCGCGGAACCCGACTTCCCACCCGTGGTGTCGATGACGGTCCCCCGATGTTCGCCGCGACAGATCGCCGTCATCGCACCCTGCTGCTCGATGNCGAAGATGTGCAGCGGGATACCGAAGTCGCGGGCAAGAATGAATGCCGACTGATCCATGACCCGCAGCCCCCTGCTGATCACCTCGTCGTAGCTGAGGTGGGAGAAGCGCTGAGCGTCCGGGTTGATCTTCGGGTCGCTGTCGTAGACGCCGTCGACGCCGTCCTTGGCGGCGAGCACCGCGTCCGCGCCCAGCTCCAGCGCGCGCTGCACCGCCGGGTAGTCGGTGGTGAGGAAGGGCTGACCGTTCCCGCAGGCGAGAATGACCGTCGCCCCCTTCTCCAGCAGGTGCACGGCCCGCAGCCGGATATAGGGCTCGGCCACCGCCGGGACCGGGACCGCCGTCATCACCCGCAGGTTGTCCTCCCCGAGGGCGGTCAGCTTGCCCCGCAGCAGCAGGCTGTTGATGACCGTGCCGAGCATCCCGATGTTGTCGGCCTCGACCCGATCGATCCCCCACCGGTCCGACTGGTTGCCGCGGAAGAGATTTCCACCGCCGACGACGATCGCCACCTCGACCCCGGACTGACGCACCGCGATGATTTCCCGGGCGAGATGTTCCAGCGCATTCGAATCAAAGCCGAATTCGGCGGAACCGGCGATCGCCCGGCCGCTTAGTTTTACGACCACTCGACGGTATTTGGCCACAGTCTCCCGCTTCCCCTTTTCCATCGTGCGATCTTAACGTAGCCGGGTCAATGATCGATCATGAGCCCGGGAAGTACTTGGGTACACGGTAGAGCACCCGGCTCCCGGGACCGCGCCATGACCGGCCGGCCACGAAAACAACCCGCACCGGCCGCAACGCGTCAGGTGCCGACGAGGGTGCGTCCCGACCGACGCCCGCGCGGGCCAGTTCGACGATCTTGGTGTTCCGTCGAGCCGCGCCACGCGAACCTCGTGCCGCCCGCCTCCCAGCGGCGCGGTCGCCGCGGAGTGGCGCGGTCGCCGCGGAGTGGCGCGGTCGCCGCGGAGTGGCGCGGTCGCCGCGGAGTGGCGCGGTCGCCGCGGAGTGGCGCGGTCGCCGCGGAGTGGCGCGGTCGCCGACCACGGCGCCGGTACCCGTCCGACACCGCGGCTAGGTCACGATGTGCAGGTACTCGAACACCGTCCCGTCGGGATGCTCGGCGATCAGTCGGGATCCGTTGGGTGACTCGCCGGGCCCTTCAAGCAGCGCGCCGCCTGCCGAGACGATCGTCGCGGCGACAGCGTCGAGGTCATCGACCAGCACGGTCGCGGCCCGGTTGCGCAACGGCGCCAGCGCGGCGGGCGTCCCCGCCACCAGGAGGAAAGGCCCGACCCACGCCAGCTCGACGTCGCGAAAGCGGAAGCGGCGCGTGGGCTCGTCCGAAGCCAGTCGCTGGTAGAGGGGCAGCACGTCGTCCAGCGATTCGACGTAGACCCGGGCGAGCACCTCACGAATCGGACTCACAGCGCGACGCTACCTCGCCCTGCCCACGGGCCATCGGTGGAGCAGGCCAGGGGTGATCGCTTCAGTGGCGAGCCCAGAGACGACGAAAGCCCTGGTCCGGCCCTCCCGTAGGAGCCTGAGACCAGGGCTTTGCGTGGTCGGGGTGGCGGGATTCGAACCCACGACCTCTTCGTCCCGAACGAAGCGCGCTACCAAGCTGCGCCACACCCCGCGACCGAGATGAAGCATACCCGACGGAGCGGTGGTTCAGGGCAGGGGGTGGTCACGGGTTCGGCCGGCGGTCACGCAGACGGGACCGCGGTCAGGCAGACGGGACCGCGGTCAGGCAGAGCAGGGTCGCCTCGGGGCGGCAGCCGAGGCGCACCGGGGCGAAGGGCGAGGTCCCCAGGCCCGGGGACACGTGCAGCCAGGACGCTCCCGCGGCGGTCGCGTGGCGGGACAGCCCGCGGACCCGGGATCGGTCGAGCCCGCAGTTGCTCACCAGTGCCCCGATTCCCGGCAGCCGGATCTGGCCGCCGTGGGTGTGACCCGACAGGATGAGGCCGACGCCGTCGGCGGTGAAGGCGTCGAGCACCCGCGGCTCCGGCGTGTGCGACAGGCCGAGCGCGAGCTGCGTGCCGGGCTCCGCGGGCCCGGCCACGAGGTCGGGCCGGTCGCGGCGCAGCCGGGCGTCGTCGACCCCGCGCACGTCGATCCGGCGGCCGCCGGCCGCGAGTACGGCCCGGGTGTTGGTGAGCTCCGTCCAGCCGCTCGCCGCGGTCAGGTCCTTGGCGAGGCCCGCCCAGTCCAGCGGGACGCCGGACGGCTCGGCCGGCGCATCGCCGCGCAGGTACCGGTGCGGACTGCGCAGCGTGGGGACGAAGTAGTCGTTGTTCCCCGGGACGAACACACCCGGGAACGAGTACAGCGGCGCCAGCGCGGTGAGCAGCGGCTCGCGGGCGTCCTCGGCGCAGAGCACGTCACCGGTGAGGGCGACCAGGTCCGGCAGCAGCCGGGCCAGCTCGGCCAACCACGCGAGCTTGTCCCGCTGGCGCGCCGTGACGTGCAGGTCGGACAGGTGCAGCACGCGCAGCGGTCGCGAGCCGGCGGCAAGCGCGGGGATCGACAGCCGACGCAGCGTGTAGGCGTTGCGCTCGTACAGCGAGCCGTAGGCGAGCGCGCCCGCCCCGACCACCGCGACCGATGCCGCGAGCCCCGCGGCCCCGCGCGCCACCCGGCGCCTCGGCGCCCCCACACCCGCCACCACGACCTCCTCGCGCCCAGACCTCTCGCGCCCAGGCCTCTCGTGCCCCGACCTCTCGCGCCCCGGCGCCATCCCCCGTGCCGCGCATTCGACCCGGCGGACCCACCGCGCCAGAGGGACCACTCCCGTGGCGGCGGCGTGCCTCGGGCCGTACAACACAGTCTCACCCCCGGTCCGCCGTGGCCGGGCGCCACCCCGGCCGTCGCACCGCCGTGGCCAGGCGTGACCAGGTCCCCCGCGGACCATAGGCTTCGTTGACTATGAGCACCCCCACGGAACGGAGCACGCTGCACCAGCGGCTCCGCGCCGACCTGACCACCGCGATGAAGTCCCGCGACGAGCTGCGGACGTCCACTCTCCGGCTGGCGCTGGCCGCCGTGAAGGACGCGGAGGTCGCCGGCGCCACCGCCCGCGTCCTCGACGACGCGGAGGTCTCGCAGGTCCTGACCCGCGAGGTGAAGAAGCGACGGGAGGCGGCCGACGCCTACGCCGCGGCCGGTCGCGCCGAACAGGCCGACCGGGAACGCGCCGAGGGCGAGGTGCTGGGCGAGTACCTGCCTAGCCAGCTCGGCGACGACGAGCTGGCCGCCATCATCGACCGCGTGCTCGCCGAGCTGGACCTCTCCGGGCCGAAGGCGATCGGCCCGGCGATGAAGGCCGTGCAGGCCGCCGTGGCCGGCCGGGCCGAGGGCGGCCGGGTGGCTGCCCTGGTGAAGGCGAGGCTCACCGGCGGCTGACCGTCGGCGCTACCTGCGGTTGCGGCGCGGCCGGCGGGCCCAGTCCGCCGGGTTGGTCCCGGGGCTGGCCGGTGAGCTCAGTTGCTCGCGCGGATTCGCCCCGAAGACGCCGGGCAGGCCGGGCCCCCCGCCCGGCGGGACGGGCTGCCCCAGCCCCGCCGGCGGCGAGCCTCCTGGCAGCACCGGCGTACCGGTCAACCCGCCGGAGATCGACAGCTTGATCTCCGTGTTGATGGAGACCGGGCCGCCGGGCGACGGCGACATGTACACCACGATCCCGGGGGCGACCGGCGCGGGGACCGGCTGCGACGTGACGTGGAACCCGAGCTGGACGAGCATCTGCTCGGCCACCTGCTGCGGCTGGCCGACCACGTTGGGTAGAATCTTCGCCGGCACCTGCGGCTGGGTGTCGTCCGGCGCCGGCAGCGGCTCGACCGGCAGGCTCAGGCCGTTGATCGTACGGATCATGGTCCGGGACCACACCTGCGCCGGGTATCCGCCGCCGAAGACGTTGCGGCCGAGCACGTTGGTCAGCGGATGCGAGGTCGGCCCGCGCGGGTCGGCGAGGGTGACCGCCGCGGCGAGCTGCGGGATGTACCCCGCGAACGAGGCGGTGCTGAAGCCCTCGGCGGTACCCGTCTTGCCCGCGGCCGGCCGGCCGATCTGCCCGTTGCCGCTGGCCGTCCCGTGGTTGATGACGCCCTGCAGCACGGCACTGACCGTGTCCGCGATCTTCGGGTCGAGCACCTGCTGGCAGGGCGCGCCCGCGTTGAACGGCAGCGGCCGGTCGGCGCCGCCGACCCGCTGCGTGATCGCGAGGACGGTGCGCGGGTCGCATCGACGCCCCCGCGCCGCCAGCGTCGAATAGGCGGTGGCCAGGTCCATCGTGCTGATTTCGTTGGAGCCGAGGATCGACGAGCCGTCGACGCGGCTGATCCCGTCGATCCCCTTGCATTCCGGATCGTCGTTCTTGGCCGGGCGGATCCGGCACGAGGAGACGCCCATCCGGCGGGCGACCTCGGCCGTCTTCAACACGCCCAGCTTCTCGGCGAGCTGGATGTAGTAGGTGTTGACCGACCCCCAGGTCGCGGTCGTCAGGGAATAGAAACCGTCCTCGCTCGGATCGGCGTTGCCGTAGCAGTTCTTACCCTGCGGATCCGGGTTCGGGAAGACGTCGGAGTGATAGCAGACGGGGGCGTGCAGCGTCGTGGACAGCGGCAGGCCGGACTCCAGGGCGGAGATCAGGGTGAACACCTTGAAGGTCGATCCCGGCGAGAAGGAGTCCTCGTCGACCGGATAGACCTCCTTTGTGTGCACGAAATCCGTCGACAGGCTCGCCGGCTTGCCGTCGTCCGTCGCCCCGTACTCCCGGTTGATCGCGACAGCGAGCACCTGGCCCGTGCCCGGCTGCATCATCGCGACGCTCGCCGCCACCCGGTTGCCGATCGGGATGACCTCCGCCGCGGCCGACTGCGCGGACTGCTGCGCGACCGGGTCCAGCGTCGTTCTGATGGTCAGGCCGCCCTCGAACAGCAACCTGCGGGCGTCCTCCTCGGTGGGGGCGAAGGTTCTGTCGTTGAGGAGCTGCTGGCGGACCAGGGCGCAGAAGAACGGCGCGCCCGAGTCGGCACATGGGTCGGCCGACCGCGCGGGACGGTCGAGCACCAGCTTGCTGTCGTGCGCCTGACGGAAGTCGGCCTGGCTGAGGTGATGCAGCTCCAGCATCCGGTCGAGCACCACGTTGCGCCGTTCCCGGGCCGCCTGGGGATGCAGCACCGGATTGAAGGAGGTCGGGTTCTTCACCAGGCCGGCGAGGGTCGCCGCCTGCGGCAGAGTGAGTCGGTCCACGTCGACGTTGAAGTAGTGCTTCGCCGCGACCTCGATGCCGTAGGCGCCGTCGCCGAAGTAGGCGATGTTCAGGTAGCGCTCGAGGATCTCGTCCTTACTCAGGTGCGCCTCGAGGTAGAGCGCGTACCGCGCCTCCCGCAGCTTTCGCCGCACCGTCTGCTCGGTGGCGGCCTTCTTTTCCTCCGGCGTGGTGGCCGACATCAGCAGAACGTTCTTGACGTACTGCTGGGTCAGCGTGGACCCGCCCTGAGTCACCTCGCCGTTCTCCCGGTTGGTCAGATAGGCGCGGGCGAGACCCTTGTAGTCCAGCCCGTCGTGTTCGTAGAAACGCGAGTCCTCGATGTCGACGACGGCCTGGCGCATCACCTGGGGAACCCGGCTCAGCGGCACGACCTCACGGTTCTGCTCGCCGGACAGGACGGCGATCTGGTTGCCGCGCGCGTCGAGGATCCGCGACGCCTGCGCCAGCGGGGGAACCGTGAGGTTCGCCGGCAGGTTCATGAAGTCGTCGGCGCTGTTCTTGACGGTCAACCCCACCGCGCCGACCACCGGCAGCGCGAGCATGCCGACCAGCACTCCGGCCACCACGCTGAGCACGCCCGCGACGGCCAGCCGGCGCACCGTACGCCCCGCCCGGCGGCCTCCGGTGCCGCCCGGCCCACCGGATCCGCTCTGGCCGCCGAAACCGCCCCGCCCACCGGAACCGCTCTGGCCGCCCGTGGCGAAGCCCGGCCGGTAGAGGTCGCCGACCTCGCGGTCCCGCACAGCAGCGGTGGATACCGGGCCGGCCTGCGTCGGCCGGCGCCCGGGGGGTGGCTGCCCAGAGGGCACCGGGTACCCAGGGGGCGTGGTCATCGGCGGACCTCCGTCCAGCCAGGCTGGGACACCAGTCGGAGCATACGGGCCAACATCTGATCAACCCTCTCCGCCCTGACGGGGCAGGCCGGTACAACGACGCTCGAGGGGCCACCCAAGCGAGTCGAAAACGCCGTGACCTGGGACACCGCAATTCCGACGGCGGGTGGCGTGGCCGGCCGCCGACGGCGAGCCCTGGACGAGCGTGACGACCTCCACATCACCACGCCCGAGGCGGTCCCGCCATGCCCACCAACGGGCTACCGGATCGGAGGGGGCCCTGGAGGTCGGTTCCCATGTCAGCCGGACAACGGGACCATGGAAGAACTACTCGACTCCCGCAGCGATACTGGAATGTCACCCATCCGACATACGGTTGTCACAGACCGCACTACTGAGGCGATCCGGATCAATGGCCCGGACTAGTCATTTGGACAACCACCCGTGTGGGGTCTGTGCCGTGGCCACGCCACTCCGTACGGTTTCGGGTCAACGCCACGTCACCACCCGCACGGGCCCCCTGACCCGGACTCGAGAAGAAAGGCAGGTGGCATGACCAGAAGCCTGGCCCCCGCCGTCAGCACGACCCTGCGCGCCAACCCGACCCACCTCGTGGGTTCCACCGTCGACGGCGACTGGACGGCACACGCCGCCTGTCGCGACCTCGACCCGGATGAGCTGTTCGTCCAGGGCGCCGCCCAGAACCGGGTGAAGACCCGGTGCTTCGGCTGCGCCGTCCGCACCGAGTGCCTCGCCGACGCCCTCGACAACCACGTCGAGTTCGGCGTCTGGGGCGGCATGACCGAGCGGGAGCGCCGCGCGCTGCTGCGACGCCGCCCGGACGTCACGTCCTGGCGCAAGCTGCTCGCCGACGCCCAGGCTGATCATCGATCAGCGTCCGCCGGATAGCCCGGACGGGGACGCTGCGCCCACCGAGCCGGCCCGGTCCACCGTCCGGCCCGACACCGCGCGGCAGCACACCCGCCCGACCACCGCATGACCGGCACGGGCCCACCAACCCGTGACCCGCACCCGATTCCGCCCGAGGACAGCGTCGTCCCGGTTCGGAACGCAGTCCTTTCCGCCGGCCCTGCGTCAGCCGACGCGGTATCAGCCGACGCGGTATCAGCCGGCCCGTTCCAGCCGCTCGACCCGAGCCAGCGCGTCGCCGATCTCACGCAGACCCGCCAGGTCGTGCACATCCTCGGACAGCGCCTCCACCTCCACCAGCGGGGTGTCGGGATGGGCGCTGGTGAACCGCTCCCGTAGCCGCGCCTCCCGGCTGGCCAGCCGCGCCCGCTCGGCGTGGATGCGCAGCACCGCCGCCGCGAGTGGATGCTCCCCGTGCTCATCGAGGTTCTCGGCGGCCGCCAGGCTGCGCTCGACGGTGAGCGCCGTCGCGTCGCTGTGGTGCATCCGGTTGACCACCAGCCCGGCCAGCGGCATCCCCTCCGCGTCGAGCCGATCGACGAAGTACGACGCCTCGCGCAGCGCCGCCGCCTCGGGCGCGGCGACGACGACGAACGAGGTGCCAGGATCGCCGAGCAGGCGGTAGGTCTCCTCCGCCCGGGCCCGGAAGCCCCCGAACATCGTCTCCAGCGCGGCGACGAACTGGCTGACGTCCATGAGGAGCTGGGCGCCGAGCACCTTGGTGATCACCTTGGTGAACATGCCGAGACCGGCGCCGAGCACCTTCGCGTAGGCCCGCCCGCCGGCCTTGGCCGGCGCGAGCAGCAGCCGCAGCAGCCGCCCGTCGAGGAAGGTGCCCAGCCGCGTCGGCGCGTCGAGGAAGTCCAGGGCCGACCGGGTGGGCGGCGTGTCGACGACGATGAGATCCCACTCGCCGCTCGCGTCGAGCTGGCCGAGCTTCTCCATCGCCATGTACTCCTGCGTCCCGGAGAAGGAGGACGACAGCGACTGGTAGAACGGGTTCGCCAGCAGCGCCTCGGCGCGCTCGGGCGTACTGTGCGCCAGGACGATCTCGTCGAACGTCCGCTTCATGTCGAGCATCATCGCGTCGAGGCGACCGCCGGCGGCGCCGTCGACCCCGGCCACCTCCCGCGGGGTGTTGTCGAGCGCGGTCAGGCCCAGCGACTGGGCGAGCCGGCGGGCCGGGTCGATGGTCAGGACCACCACGTCGCGCCCACGCTCGGCGGCGCGCAGCGCCAGCGCCGCGGCCGTGGTGGTCTTGCCGACACCGCCCGAGCCGCAGCAGACGATGATGCGCTCGGTGTCGAGCATCGCGTCGACGTCGAGCAGCGGCGCCCCCGCCGGGTGCGGCCGGACCCGGCGGGTCGCGGTCCCGGCGGACCGGCCCGCCGCCCGCCCCGTCGACCCGCCGGAGCGGCGACGCGGGCCCTCGCTCCTGGTCTCGTTCGCTCCGTTGCCCGCCTTCGCGGCGCCGGCCGCCTTCGCAGCGCCGGCCGTCCTCGCAGCGCCGGCCGCCTTCGCCGGTCCCGCCGTGGCCTTGGCCGATCGGGAACTCTTCGCCACCTGCGGCCGGTCGTCGCCGGACGTCGAACCCACGGCGCTCACCCCACCATCTGCTGCGCGCGCAGCATCTCCGCAAACCGGTAGATCGTGCCGACGTCGACCCCGTCCGCGACCAGCGGTACCTCGTACACCGGGCGGCCGAGCGCGGCGATCTCGGCCCGTTCGGCCGTCTCCAGCGCCACCCGGTCGGCGTGCTGGGCCGCCTCCCAGGCCAGCGCGTCCACCAGATCGCGGGTCGGTTCCAGACCCGCCTCCTTGATCCCGGCGGCGAGCTCCTCCCGGTCGAGCTCGCCGCGGCGGGCCAGCCGCGACTGGCCGACCTTCAACAGGGGCGAGCGGGCCATGTTGACGATCACCCCGCCCAGCGGCAGCCCGACCCGGGTGAGCTCGGCGACGCCGTCCACGGTCTCCTGGACGGGCATCTCCTCCAGCAGCGTCACCAGGTGCACGGCGGCACGTTCGGGCCGCAGCACCGCCATCACGCTGTCGGCCTGGGCGCGGATCGGACCCATCTTGGCCAGCCCCGCCACCTCGGCGGTCACGTTGAGAAAGCGGGAGATCCGCCCGGTGGGCGGCGCGTCCAGCACGACCGCGTCATAGGCGAGCCCCCCCGGACGGGTGGCGTCGGGGCGGTTGACGGCCTCCTTGACCTTGCCGGTCAGCAGCACGTCGCGCACCCCGGGCGCGACCGTCGTCGCGAAGTCCACCGCGCCGATCTTGCTCAGCGCCTTTCCGGCCCGACGCAGGTTGTAGAACATCTCCAGGTATTCCAGCAGGGCCTCGTCGGCGTCGATCGCGAGCGCGAACACCTCGCCGCCGCCGGGCGCGCTGGCCACCTTGCGCTCCTGGTAGGGCAGCGGCGGGGTATCGAACAACTGTGCAATCTGCTGGCGCCCCTCGACCTCGGTGAGCAGGATCCGCCGGCCGCCGGTCGCCAGCGCCACCGCCAGTGCGCCGGCCATCGTCGTCTTGCCGGTTCCGCCCTTGCCGGTGACGATGTGCAGCCGGCGATCCCACGGACCGCTCGCCTCGTCGTCGGAGTCCTCGGTCACCGTGCGCTTGCCACTCACACGCTCGACCGTACCCGCGCGCCCGGCCCCCGCCATGTCGGAAGCCGTGAGCTCCCCCGCGGCGGGCGCCCGCGGACCGAACGAGGCCGTCGTCCCCCGCGGTGTCCGGGGCGGGGAGACCGGATGCTCTAAGGTCCGGTGTCATGCAGACGAAGTGGGAGTACTTCACGGCCCCGTTGCTGATCCACAACACCAAGCAGATCCTCGACACCTTCGGCGAGGACGGGTGGGAGCTGGTCCAGGTCATCCCCGCTCCCACGAACCCCGAGGGCCTCGTCGCCTACTTCAAGCGGCCCAAGGGCCAGGCCTGACTTGACCAGCCCGAGCGCCCGCCTGGCCGAGCTGGGACTGACGCTGCCGCCGGTGGCCAGCCCGGCGGGCGCCTACCTTCCCTCGATCCGCGACGGCGATCTGGTCTGGACAGCCGGGCAGTTGCCGCTGGTCGACGGGCGGCTGGTCGCCACCGGCCTGGTCGGGGAGGCCGTCGACGCCGAGCGGGCGGCGGAGCTGGCGCGGATCGCGGCGCTCAACGCGCTGGCGGCCGTCGCCGCGCAGGCCGGCGGCCTGGACGGGATCGTCCGGATCGTGAAGCTGGTCGGGTTCGTCGCGAGCGCCGCCGGGTTCACCGCCCAGCCGGTGGTCCTCAACGGGGCGAGCGAACTGTTCGTCGACGTCTTCGGCGACGCCGGCCGGCACGCTCGTTCGGCGGTCGGGGTCGCCGCGTTGCCGCTGGGCGCGCCGGTGGAGGTCGAGGTGGTGGCCCGGGTGGCGGCCCTCGCCCGGGACTGAGCGGACCCGCCGGGGCCAGGCGGCGAGGTCCGACCTCGATCGGCGGCGGCCACCGGTGGTCCTCACTAGCATCGGCCTCATGGTCGATCACAAGGCTGCCCTGCTCGCCCGGCTGCAACGGTCGCTGGTCGTCGTCCGCGATCCCGCCGGTCCCGGCGCCGCGGCGGGGGCACCGCGGCCGCCGGTGGGCTCGTCGGCGCCCGTGCGCGATGCCGCCACGGTCGTCCTGCTGCGCGACGCTCCGGGCGGTCGAGGCATCGAGGCGTACTTGCTGCGGCGGGTGACAGGGATGGCGTTCGCCGGCGGGATGTACGCCTTTCCCGGCGGCCGGGTGGACCCGACCGACATGGGGCCGGATGTGCCCTGGGCCGGGCCGCCGGTCACCGAGGTGATGCACGCACTCGACGCGGACCCCGCGCTCGCCCGGGCGCTGGTCTGCGCCGCGGTGCGCGAGACCTTCGAGGAGTGCGGCGTGCTGCTGGCCGGTGCCGTTCCCCGGGATCCAGCCGACGGGACGGCCGCTGCGCCGAGCCTCGACGAGACGGCCCGTGCCGAGGCCCGCCGGGCCCTGGAGCACCACGAGCTCGGGCTGAGCGAGCTGCTGCGCCGCCACGACCTGGCGCTGCGGGCCGACCTGCTCGCGCCCTGGGCCCGGTGGGTCACCCCGGAGATCGAGCCTCGGCGCTACGACACCCGGTTCTTCGTCGCGGCCCTGCCCGGCGGACAGTCCCCCGAGCAGCCCTCCCGGGAGGCCGACCGGATGGAGTGGATGCGGCCCGTCGACGCGCTCGAGCGGCACGCCGCCGGCGCGCTGGGCATGCTGCCGCCCACCGCGTTCACGCTGGCCGAGCTGTCCGAGCACGACGACGTCGCGTCGGTCCTTGCCGCCGCCCACGCCCGCGACCTGTCGCCGATCATGCCGAAGATCCTCGTCAGCGGCGGGGAGGCACACCTGCTGTTGCCGCACGACGAGGCGTACGACCCGCCGGGCGGCGGCGGACCGGGCGACAGCGGACCGGGCGACAGCGGACCGGACCAGCGATAAGGCTTCAGTCATGACGACTCCTCGACAGGTCACCCCGCTGGCCGCGGTGCTGCTCGCCCCGAATCCGGGTCCGATGACGCTGGACGGCACCAACACCTGGCTGCTGCGCGCCGCCGGCGAGCAGGGGTGCGTGGTGGTGGATCCCGGGCCCGACGACGCGGGGCACCTGGCCGCGGTGGCGACCGCCGGCCGTGTCGAGCTGATCCTGCTCACCCACGGGCACGCCGACCACAGCGCCGGCGCCGCCGCGCTGCACCGGCTGACCGGCGCCCCGGTCCGCGCGCTGGACCCGGCGCACCGCCTCGGCTCGGAGGGGCTCACCGCCGGCGACGTGATCGCGACCGCGGGGATCGAGCTGCGCGTGCTGCCCACCCCGGGCCACACCTCGGACTCGCTGTCGTTCCTGCTCAGCGGCGACGAGCGGCCGGCGTCGGGCCCGCCCGCGGACGCCGCCGGCAGCGCCGGCCTGCCGTCCGGGCCGGGGGTGCTGACCGGGGACACGATCCTCGGTCGCGGCACCACCGTCGTGGCCCACCCCGATGGGCGGCTCGGCGACTACCTCGACAGCCTGCGGCTGCTGCGGGAGCTGGGGGAGACCACGGTGCTGCCGGGGCACGGCCCCGAGCTGCCCGCCGCCGGCCGCGCCGCGGAGCAGTACCTGGCCCACCGCCGGGGCCGCCTGGACCAGGTCCGCCGCGCGCTGGCCGACGCCGGGGTCGACGCCGCCGAGGCCGACCCCGCCGACGTGGTCCGCCGGGTGTACGCGGACACCGACCGGGCGCTGTGGTTCGCGGCCGAACTTTCCGTCAGGGCCCAACTGGACTACTTGCGGCAGCATCCCGACATCCCCTGAACGAGCCAGGCACTTCGGGTTGGTCCCCGTGCTCGCGACCCGTGACATATCCTCACGGCGGCCGTGAGCGGGGCCACCCGTTCGGCACTCGCGGGCCAGCGGCCCCGGCCCGGGCCCTCCCAGCCCCACCGCGGGCCGCTGACCAGGCAGATCAGGGAGTCCGGCTGCGGCGGGACGGCACCCGATCGAGCCTCGCCGCGCCCGGCGACGCGGGGCTGGACGACCCCGGTACCACCGGGAGGCACCAACGCGGCCGCGATCGGTCACCCGACCGGAGGGGATGCCGGGAAGGAGACCCAGACCACTAAACTCTGGCGCGGAGGGAACCGATCGTGCGCAAGATGACGACTTCGACCAGCCGGAGGCCGAGCGGCCGGTCCGGGGCGGCCTACGGCCACCCGGTCGGGCGAGACGCGGCGCCGGTGCTGCCCCTACCCCGGGAGGCCCGCAGATGAGGGTGCCCGCGCGATCCCCACGCCCCGGGCGGCGGCGACCATGGTGATCTCCGCACCGCACACGGGGCCGCTGCGCTGCCCCCGGTGCGGCTCGGCGGCCGTCCCCGGCGGACGGTTCTGTTATCACTGCGGCCTGGAGTTCACCCAGGCCGAAGCCCCGGCGTCCGAGGTCCCGGAACGGCGCGTCGTCACCGTACTGTTCGGCGACCTGTCCGACTTCACCGGCTGGGCCGACAACCGCGACCCGGAGCGCGTCGGCGAGATGACCGACCGGGTGCTCGCCGCGCTCGCCCACGAGATCGACGAGGTCGGCGGGCGCGTCGACAACCTCACCGGCGACGGCATCATGGCCGTCTTCGGCGCGCCCACCGCCCACGAGGACGACCCGGAGCGCGCGGTGCGGGCCGCCGCCGCGATGCAGGAGACCGTCCGCCGGCTGGTGCAGGACACCGCCGGTGACAGCGCGGAGGGCCGCCTCGGCCTGCGCGTCGGGATCAACACCGGCGAGGTCCTCGCCGGGGTGCAGGCGGCCATCTCGTACACGGTGATCGGCGACACGGTGAACACCGCGGCCCGGCTGTCGGCCGCGGCCACGATCGGCACCGTCTACGCGGGCCGCGAGACGGTGCTGGCGACCCGGTCGGTGGCGAGCTGGCGTGAGCTGCCCGACCTCGTCCTCAAGGGCAAGCGGGAACCGGTGCCGGCGTACGAGCTGATCAGCCTGCGCCCCTCCAACGTCGCCCGGCCGGGTCTCGCCGACGACGCGCCGTTCCTCGGCCGCGACGCGGAGCTGGCCGCCCTGGAGACGCTCTTCGCCGAGGTCGTCACGCGGCGCTCGCCGGAGGTCGCGCTGATCGTCGGCGAGGCCGGGATCGGCAAGACCCGGCTGGCCAGCGAGCTGGCCAACCGGGCTGAGCGGACACCCGGCACGGTGGCGCTGTGGGGACGCACGGTCCGTCACGGCGACGGCCGCGGCCTCGCGCCCCTCGTCGACGTCGTGCGCAACGCCTGCGGTGTCACGGACGGCGACTCGCTCGACCGGGTGGCCGACCGGGTCCGGCGCACCGTGGCGGGGCTGTCCCATCCCCTCACCGGGGCGCGGCTGCCCGCCGGCATCGCCGACCGCTTACTCCTGTTGCTCGGCGTGCCCCTGGACCGGCGGTCCACCATCCCGGCCACTACCCCGGGTGATCCGGCGGCCCGCGCCTCCCACATCGAGGAGGCCGAGCAGCGCGCCGTGGAGGCGACGGTGGAGGCCGTCGCGCTGCTGCTCAGCGCGCTGGCGCGGTCCGGGCCCATCCTGGTGCTGATCGACGATCTGGAGTGGGCGACGAGCCAGCTCAGTGACGCGATCGGCCGGCTCGCCTCGCGCCTGTCCGGGCCGGTCCTGCTCGTCCTGCTCGACCGGGCCGGACCGCGCCTGGCCACCCTCCCCCGGATCCGGCGCATCGACCTNCAGTCGCTGAGCACGGAGGCGTCCAGCCTGCTGTTGCAGAGCCACCTGCGGGGCAAGACGCTGGAGCCGCACACCCGCGACGACCTGCTCGCCCGGGTGCACGGCAACCCGTTCTTCCTCGTCGAGCTGCTCAACCTCCTCATCGACCGGCGGCTGCTGCACCCCGGCGACGGCACCGGCGACGGCGAGCAGGCCGAGCTGGTGCTCGACGGCTCGTTGGCCGAGACCCCGTTGCCCGCCGGCGTGCAGTCCGTGCTCGCCGCCCGCATCGACGATCTGGACCCGGTCGCCAAGGCGGTGCTGCGGGCCGCGGCGGTGCTCGGCCGGCGCTTCCCCGCGGAGGCGCTGCCGATGGTCGACGAGCGGCCGGCCGAGGAGGTCACCCGGGCGCTGGAGGTCCTGACCGAGCGCCAGCTCGTCCGCCCGCCGCGGGCCGCCGAGACCCGCTGGCGCTTCGTCCACCCGATGGCCCGGGACGTCGCGTACGCCGGCCTGCCGAAGGTCGAGCGGGCCCGCCGGCACGCCACGGCTGCCCGCTGGGGCGTCACGGCGATGATCGGCAGCTCCCGCTCCGTGTCGACCTTCGTCGCCGGCCACGCCCTGCGTGCCTACGACCTGGCCGCCTCGATGGGCCTGCCGCCGGGCGACCCGGCCTGGTCGTCCCGGATGTCCGGGTTCCACGCGCATGTCCGGCTGGCCCGGGCGGCGCTCGCCCGCGACGACCACCGGACCGCGGCCGACCTGCTCGCCCATGCCCGCCGGCTCGGCCGGGGCATGATCGACACGCAGGAGGACAACGTCGTCCGGGTGCTGCACGCCGAGGCCCTGGTGGGGCTGCGTCACCTCGACGAGGCCGAGCGCACCCTGCGACCGGCGCTGCGGGCCGGCGCCCCCGCCCGGCGCGCCGCCGCCTTCTCCGTGCTCGGGGAGCTGCGCCAGAAGCAGGGCCGGACCGAGGAGGCGGCCCAGTGCCTGCTCACCGCGCTGAAATCGGCCCGCCAGGCCGGGGACGAGCGGGCTACGGCCGCGGCGCTGCGCCGGCTCGGCATGCTGGAGTACAACGCCGGCCGGATCGGCGCGGCCGAGGACCGGTACCGCGAGGCCCTCACGATCGCCCGCCAGGTCGACGACCCGCGCGGCGTCGGCTGGGCGTTGCAGCACCTGGCCTGGAGCGCCACCACCCGCGGGGACTACCCCCGGGCCGAACGGACGCTGCGTGAGGCGTCGGCGGTGTTCGAACGGCTGGAGGACACCGGCGGGCTCGGCTGGTGCCGGGGCACCGAGGCACTGGTGCTCCTGCTGTCCGGCCAGCTCACCCGCGCCCGCAAGCTCACCCGCGAACTGATCGAGATCGCGGGTTCCGTCGGCGAGCAGTGGGGCATGGGTGTCTGCCTGACCGTGGACGCGATCGCCGCCGCGGAGCTGGGGGACATCGCCGCCGCCGAGTCCCACGCGCAGCGGGCCACGGAGCTGTTCGAGAACTCCGAGTACACGTGGGGATCGATGCTGGTACTGGTCGCCCGGGGGCTCGCCGCCCGCGGCGCGGGCGAGCCGGCCCGCGGGGCGCGGTACCTGGAGCAGGCCTGCGACCAGGCCGCCGAGCGCGGCCACGTGGTCGTCGGCGCCCTGGCGCGGGTGCTGCTCGGGCTGACCCTGCTCGACGCCGGCGAGGTCGACAAGGCCGCGCAGGCCGCTGAGATCGCCCTCACCGACCTCGAGCACCTGGAGCTCCACCCGCACGCCCAGCTCGGGGCGAAGGTGCTCGTCGCCCAGATCGCCCGCGCCCGCGGCCGGACCAGGGCCGCACTGGACCTGCTTCGGGAGGCGCTGTCGGCGAGCGAGCCGGCGACGCTGATGTTCCCCCGCCGCCAGGCGTACGCGCACCTCGCCGGCATCCTGCTGGACGCGGGCCAGCCGGCCGAGGCGCTCGAGGTCGCCCGGCGGGCGGTCGCCGTGGACGCCGAGGACGTGCGCGCCCAGGTGCTGGGCTACCGGGCGCTGGGCACGGCGCTCGTGGCCAACGGCGATCTTGAGGGCGGCCGCGGCGCCTACCTGCGGGCGCTCGCGGCGGCGACCGCGACCGGCGCCGTCAGCGAGGCGCCGCAGACCCGGCGGCTGCTGGCCAGCCTGCCGCCCAGCGGGGGCCCCGCCGGGGCCGGCGGCCCCGCGGGCAGCGGTGACGGGCCGGCCGGCGACGCAGGGCCCACCGGCGGCCCGGACACGGGCGTCCCCGCCGCGGCGGACGCTCGGTCGCGGCGCGCGCAACCGGCCGCGGCACAGGCGCAGGAACGCCCCCTGCCGGGGACGGCCGCGGACGCCGACCACGCGCGGGCCGCGTCCCCACCGGCCGCGGTCGCGGGCAGCGCCGGCTGACCTGCGGGGGCGCCGTGAGGTGACGTCAGGGGCCGGCGGGCGGGTCGTCCATCGGGGGCGACCCGCCCGCCGGCACGGTGTGCGGGCGTATCGCGGGGCGCGGATGTATCGCGGGGCGCGGATGTAGGGCTGTCGGGCTGGGCGCGGGCGATGGGACGGGCGTCTGGCTGCGCGGACGGGCGGGCGGCTGGGCGCATGCACCTGCGGGCCGTCCGGGCGGACCCGGGACGGCGCGTGACGAGCGCCGGGACTAGCGGGCTCGGCGGGACAGCCGTTCGCGGTCCAGCAGCACGACGGCACGGGAGTCCAGGCGAAGCCAACCACGGGTGGCGAAGTCGGCAAGCGCCTTGTTCACCGTCTCCCGGGAGGCGCCGACCAACTGGGCCAGCTCCTCCTGGGTGAGCCCGTGCTCGACCCGGACACCGGCCGCCTCGTTGCCGGGCTGCGCCGGCTCACCGAACCGCTCCGCCAGGTCGAGCAGGGCTTTCGCCACCCGACCCGGANCGTCCGTGAACACCATGTCCGCGACGTTGTCGTTGGTACGACGGAGCCGACGGGCGAGCACGCGCAGCAGCATTGCGCCCGCCTCGGGGCGGGAACGCAGCCAGGGCCGCAGCGCGGTGTGCTCCAGCGACAGCAACGACGCATCCGTGACCGCGGTCGCGGTAGCCGTGCGTGGACCGGGGTCGAACAACGAAAGCTCTCCGAAGAGGTCACCAGGACCCATTACGGACAGCAGGTTCTCCCGGCCGTCAGCCGACTGACGCCCTATCTTCACCTTTCCGGACAGGACCACGAAGACCCGATCACCGACATCTCCTTCTCGGAACAGCACGTCCCCGCGGGTGACGTCCTGCCGATCAAGATGGTCGGAGAGGGCCAGCCGGTCCTGTTCGGAGAGCCCGACGAACAGCGGTACGCGGGCAAGCAGATCCTCCACGGTCCTGAGCATGCCAGGACTAGCGATGGAGGGCACGAGCAGGGACCCCCTGCAATGAAATTGCTCCATGCAGGTGAACGTGGAGCGACCGACCGTGCGCCGTTCGCGAGAATCCGCCCTTGATCAGGCACTTCCGGATGCCACGTCCGGGTGTTTTAATCCCCACCACCGCGCCTCGCCACGGGCCGCGGGAGCCGTCTCGCCCGGACGGGCCAGGTGGGCACCGGGTCCATCGGCCCAGCCGCCGGCGGGCCGATGGACCCGCCCTCGGTGTCCGAGGGGACGGCCGGGGGCCGCCGGGGCCTTCGGCCCGGGTCCCGCGGGACTCCCCGCCCGGCGTCGCTTCCCCACAATGCCCGCCGCCCGAGCCCCCCACCTGCGGCAACGCCCGCAGGCGGCGGACTGGGCGGAAAAGCCGTCGGATGCGCCGCCCGCCGCGCACCCATACCCGGACCGTTGATGGCGCGCGGCGGGCGACATGTGGTATACGCCAGTACCGGCCATCCACCCGGCACCGGAAGAACGGCCGAAGGCGCGCCGGGGCATCAGGCCGCCCGATGCTTGCCGGGCGACGGGCGGCGCAGCCGGCGCCGGTACCGCTCGAGCGCGGCGGGCAGGCCCTGTTGGACGAAGGTGTCGACCTCGTCCGGTTGGGCGTTGTCGAGGAAGCCCTCCAGTCCCTTGCCCGTGTCGGCGGCGTTCAACGGGCGTTCCACCCGTTCCATCGCCAGCAGAAGTCCGAGAAGCACCAGAGGAAAGAAGATCGCGGCAATGACAAACATGACTCCCCCATGGTGGCCGACGGGCGATCGGCAGACGCACCGGGGGTGGGTGTGTCGCGGATCGGGTTGCCGAGGCCCGTCATGACCACACGGCACGCCCACCGGTGCCAACCAGGCCGGATCGGCCGGCGGATACGCTGCGAGACATGCCCGCCGCCGTCGACACCGCGACCGAGACGCCGCTCGCGAAGACCCGGCGGGCCCGGCGGATCGTGCGTCTGCTGGGCGAAGTCCACCCTGATGCCCGCATCGCGTTGCACTTCGACAACGCTCTCGAGCTGCTGGTCGCCACGGTGCTGTCCGCCCAGTGCACCGACAAGAAAGTCAACGAGGTCACGCCGGCGGTGTTCGCCAGGTATCGGTCGGCCGCGGACTACGCGGCTGCCGACCGGGCCGCACTCGAGACGCTGCTGCGGCCGACCGGGTTCTTCCGCGCGAAGGCGAACTCGCTGATCGGCATCGGCGCGGCGCTCACCGAGCGCTTCGGCGGCGAGGTCCCCCGCCGGCTCGACGAGCTGACCACCCTGCCCGGCGTGGGCCGCAAGACCGCCAACGTCGTCCTCGGCCACGCGTTCGACACCCCGGGCATCACCGTGGACACCCACGTCGGGCGCCTGTCGCGCCGCTTCGGGCTGACCGCCGAGACCGATCCGGTCCGGGTCGAGGCCGACCTCGCCGCGCTCATCGAGCGCCGGGAATGGACGATCGCCTCCGATCGGATGATCTTCCACGGCCGGCGTTTCTGCCACTCCCGCCGACCAGCGTGCGGCGCCTGCGCCCTGGCCCGACTGTGCCCCTCGTTCGGGCTCGGTCCCACGGAGCCGGACGAGGCCGCCAAGCTCGTGCGGGGAACACGCGGCGACATCGAAGCCTTGCGGTGAAGGAGATGTCCACACCTTCGCCTGCTTCCCCCGACGCGCCCTGCCCCGTTCCCCCCGACGCGACGGCGCCGCCGGGTGCCGCCCCGCCCCCCAGGATCGCCACCCCGGCCGAGGTCGCCAGTCCCGTCGAGGTCGCCCGCCCCGGAGAGATCGCCCACCCCGGAGAGATCGCGCCCTCACCCGCGGTGCCACGTCCGCCGGGTCCCGCCGACGTCGCCCCCGCCGGAACCGCCCCCGCTGGCACGTCCACACCGCCGGCGTGGCTGCGCACGCTCGCCGACCGGCTTGGGGACGCGTTGATGACCGGCCGGACCCGCCCGGGCGCGCGCGCCGTCGACGCCCGGCCGGCGGCCGTACTGATCCTGTTCGGCGACGGCCCGGACGGACCGGACGTCCTGCTGCTCGAACGGGCGGCCGAGCTGCGCAGCCACGCGAGCCAGCCCGCGTTCCCCGGGGGGGCTGCCGACGCCACCGACGCCGACCGGGTCGCCACCGCGCTGCGGGAGGCCGCGGAGGAGGTCGGCCTCGACGCGGCGGGAGTCGAGGTGCTCGCCGTCGCCTCGCCGCTCTACCTGCAGGCCAGCCACTACCTCGTCACCCCGGTGCTCGCCTGGTGGCACACCCCGTGCGCGGTCGCGCCCGTCGACCTCGCCGAGACGTCGTTCGTCTCCCGGGTGCCGCTGGCCGAACTCGCCGACCCGGCCAACCGGGTGATGCTGCGCTACGCCCAGGGCGGCCTGCTCAGTCCGGCGTTCCGGGTCCACGGCATGCTGGTCTGGGGCTTCACCGCCGGCATCCTCGACATCCTGCTGCGGCTGGGAGGATGGGAGCGCCCGTGGAACCGTTCGGCGGTGGTGGACTACCCGCTCCCGCGTGAGGTTCCCGCGGCTTCCCCACCGGCCAAGCCGGCCACACCGGCCACACCGTCCCCACCGGCTCCGCGGCAACGCTCGTCGAGTACGCCCTGAGCCGGCCGACCGCGCCCCGACACGAAAGGCACCACCGATGACCTGCACCGCGGACCGCGACCAGGCGGCCCGCCCGTCGGACCTGGGCTCGCCCCACCAGCGAGCGTCCCGCGCGGCCGCGCTGCTCGGGCTGGTCCTTGCCGTGCTGCTGGGCGTGGCGGGCTGCGGCGGCGACGGCGGCGGCAGTCCGTCCGCCGGCCCCACGCTCAGCGCCACCCGGGGGGCGGACGGCGTCCAGGTGTTCGCGGTCACCGGCCTGCCGAGCATGAAGTTCTCCGCCACGGAGCTGCTGGCGAAGCCCGGGAAGATCCGCGTCGACTTCTCCGTGGCGCAGGGCTCGGCGCCACACAACTTCGTCGTCCCGCGCATCCCCGCCGCGCACACCAGCATCGTCTCCGCCGGTGAGTCGCAGAGCGTCACCTTCACCGTGACGGAGCCGGGTGACTATCCGGTGGTCTGTACCCTGCATCCCAACATGACGGCCACGCTGAAGATCGCCTGAGTCCGGGCCGACCCCGCCGTGCCCAATGTGCTCGACGTCGTCCTGCTGGTGCTCGTCGTCCTGTTCGCGGTCTCCGGCTATCGACAGGGCTTCCTGGTGGGCGCCCTGTCGTTCGTCGGCTTCCTGGGCGGCGGAGTGCTCGGCGCGAAGATCGCGAAACCGTTCACCGAGCTGATCGGTCAGCAGGGCCACGGCGCGCTGGTCGGCCTGCTCGTCGTGCTCGGGCTCGCCCTGGCCGGCCAGGTCGCCGGCACGGCGATCGCGGTCGCGCTGCGCGATCGGTTGACCTGGCGGCCCGGTCGGGCCGTCGACGCCGCCGCCGGGGCGGTGCTCTCCGGCGTCTCGGTGCTGCTCGTCGCCTGGCTGCTGGCGAACGCCGTCGAACGCTCGCCCTTCGAGTCCCTCGCCCGGTCGGTCCACGACTCCCACGTGCTCGCGGCGGTGGACGCCGGCATGCCGGACGGGGTCCGCGAGACCTTTGCCGACCTGCGCCAGATCGCCGACGACAAGGCCTTCCCGGAGGTCTTCGCCGGCCTCGGGGGCGAGCGGATCATCGCGGCCGGCCCGCCGGACCCGACCACCACCCAGGCCGCCGGGGTGCAGTCCGCGGCGGCGAGCATCGTGAAGATCCGCGGCGTCGCCCGGTCCTGCGACCAGCGGGTCGAGGGATCCGGCTTCGTGATCGCCCCCCAGCGGGTCATGACCAACGCCCACGTGGTGGCCGGCGTCCGCCACCCGACGGTCGTGCTGTCCACCGGCACCCTGCCGGCCGAGGTCGTGGTGTTCGACCCGGACCGGGACGTCGCCGTGCTGCGGGTGCCGGACCTGCAGCGCCCCCCGCTGCGGATGCGGGCCAGCCCGCCGGCCGCGGCCGAGGAGCCGGCGGTCATCGCCGGGTATCCCCAGGACGGGCCCTACACCACCGTGGCCGCCCGCGTCCGCAACCACCAGCGGGCCCGGGCGGCGAACATCTACGAGCACGGCACCGTCGTGCGCGACATCTACGCCGTTCGCGGCCGGGTGCTACCGGGGAACTCGGGCGGCCCGCTGCTTGCCCCGGACGGGACCGTGCTCGGCGTGGTGTTCGCCGCGGCCATCGGCGACGATGACACCGGGTACGTGCTCAGCGCCGCCGAGGTCGCGCAGCCCGCCACGGTCGGCAGCGTCGCGGTGACGCCGGTCAGCACGCAGGGCTGCGACTGACGGTCCTCAGGAGTCGAGCCAGGTGAGCAGCTCGGCGTTGACGAGGTCCGGGACCTCCTCGTGCGGGAAGTGGCCGACCTCGCCGTGCAGTTTCCAGGTGTAGGGACCGCTGACGTAGCGCCCGGATCCCTGGGCGGTGGACGGCAGGAAGCAGCGATCGGCCGCACCGTGGATCTGCAGCGTGTCGACGTGCAGGGAGCGCCGCAGCACGCCGGCGAACCGCGCCCCGTCCGGCCGGAACAACGAGCGGAACACCCATCGGTGGTACTCCAGGGCACTGTGCGCCACACCGGGGATACGCATCGCTGAGCGGTAGCGCCGCTCCGCCTCGGCGTCGGGATAGCCGGGACCCCCCCACGCGCGCAGGAGGGCCGCGACCCGGACGGCATCCCTGGCGACCAGGGCACGTTCGGGACGCCAGGGCAGTTGGAAGCCCGCCATGTAGCGGCTCGCGGCGCCCTGGCCCCGCGGGTCCGCCGCGATCTGGTGACGCAGCCGCAGCGGGTGGGGCATCGCCAGAACGGCGAGGCGGCGGACGACCATCGGATGGCGGGTCGCCGTCGTCCAGCCGAGCAGTCCGCCCCAGTCGTGGCCGACGACGACGGCGTCCTGCTCGCCGAGCGCCCGGATGAGGCCGGCCACGTCGTCGGACAGGGTGAACGCGTCATAGCCTCGCGGCGGTTTGTCGCTCGCCCCGTATCCGCGCAGGTCCGGGGCCACGACGCGGTAGCCCGCCGCGGACAGCGCGGTGAGCTGGTGGCGCCAGGCCCACCAGAACTGCGGAAAGCCGTGCAGCAACAGGACCAGGGGACCGCGGCCGAGCTCGGCGACGTGCAGCCGGGTGCCGTTGGCGGACACGTCCCGATGCCGCCACGGCCCGTCGATCAGGACGCTGGCGGGCTCGGGAACGGTGTCCTCCATCGCCTGCCAGGATGGCAGACCGCTCCCCACTGTGGGCCGGCGGTGGTCCGGTCAGGACGGGGCGTGACCGGGCTGGCGGCTGCTGCGGCGGACCGCTCCGGAGACTCCTCTCCGCGCCCCAGCGACCCCGGCGACCTGGCCGACCCCGGCGACCCCGGCGCCCCCGGCAACCTGGCCGACCCGGCCGACCCGGCGATCAGGAGGGGAGGCGGTGCGGGGCCAGCACCGCCCCGCCAGGCCCCGCCGGAGTGGGGCCCTGCGCGTCGCCTGAGACCGCCGGCCCCGCGGAGGCCACCCCGGATGCCGGGTTCGTCGGGGCGGCCGATGCCGATGCCGGTGTGGCAGTCGGATTGCGCAGCCAGGAGATGTCGTCCCGGACGGTCTGGATGGTCCGTTCGGGCGGGGAGAGCCGGCGGAACCTGCGGATCGCGAACAACGCCAGCAGACCGGCGACCACCAGGTACCCCGCCGCGGTGAGCAGGTACGACCAGTACCGCTCGACGCCGGCCCAGGTGATCAGCTCTCCCAGGAAGATCGTGACGGCGATCAGGGCACACAGCCCGAGCCCCGCCGCCACCGCAAGGCAGGCCACCCCGAGCGCGGCCGAGACGGCCTGCCGGGTCAGCTCGGCCTTGGCGAGGTCGATCTCCTGACGGACGAGCAGCGAGACATCGCGGGTGGCCAGCGCCACCAGCTCGCCCAACGAGGGCTCCCGGCCGTTGCGGGCCTTTCCGGCAGTAGTCGACACCCTTCGTCCTCCCTCTGGCCCGCGACCGGACCGGTGTGGTCGGGTCGCGAGGCCCATCGCCCCGCCCAGGGTGGTCCGCGCCGGCGGCGGACCGGGAGACCCGACCGGAGACACCCGGCCCGAACCTCTCGCCAGTCGCACCGCCGACATACCTCCCGGCGGACCGGCGCACAGTCCGCCGTTCCCTTTCCTGCTGCGCAGTGTCCCCCGGGCGGACGCTCCCAGGGGGAGAACGACGCGGTTGTGCTCGTGTGACGCCTCCGACGGCCGGCTGGGCACCGACTCCGGATGGCGCGGACGGGTACCGTGCCAACCGTGAACCCCCGCCCGTCCGGATCAGTCCTCGCCGCCGACCCGCTCGCCCGAGTCGCCGCCCTGCCCGGGGTGCGCGAGGCGGCGGACAGCGCCCGCGCGGCCGTCGACGCGCTGCTGCGGCACCGCATCCTGCGCCGGCAGAGCGCCGCCGTGACCACAGAGGCATCCCTGCGGGCGGCCCGCGCCTCGGCCGCCCTGGAGGGGCACGAGATCAGCCTGGAAGGGCTACGCGGCTACCTCTCGGGCGCTGGCACCGACGCGCGGCCCACCCCGGCGAGCGAGGGCCGGTTGGCTCCGGACCCAGCGGCACCCAACCCGGCGGCACCCAACCCGGCGGCACCGGACGCGGCGGCACCGGACGCGGCGGCACCGGACGCGGCGGCGCGGACGTTCCCGCCGGCCGTCGGTGTTCCGGCCGACCTTCGCTCCACCGACTCCCTGGACCTCTCCTCCACCGATCTGCCCTCCCCCGTCGTGTTGGGGACGGTCCGCCTCTACGCCGAGCTCGGGGTGCTCGGGCCGGCCTGGGAACGGGCACCCCGGCAGGCACTCGCGCGGATGCACGTCCTGGTGGGGCGCGGCTACCTGCCCGACGACCTGCTCGGTCGGCCGCGGGCCGACGCGGGCACCCGTGAGCTGCTCGACCCGCTTCGGCTCGGTCCGCCCCCGCACTCGGTCGAGACCTCCGTGCGGCTGGATGGCCTGACCGGGCTGCTCGTCACGCCGACCACGGCGCCGGCCGTCGTGGTGGCCGCCGTGGTGCACGGGGAGCTGTTGGCGCTGCGGCCGTTCGGCGCGCTGGACGGTGTCATCGCCCGGGCCGCCAGCCGGCTGGTCCTCATCAGCCGCGGGCTGGACCCCAAGGCCCTGACCGCCACCGACGTCGGGCATCTGGAAGTCGACCACATCGACGATCCGGGGGCGCCGGTCCTCGGCTACCGCGACGCCGCCGCCGCCTACGTCGGCGGCGGGGCGCAGGGGGTCGCGACCTGGGTTCTGCACTGCGCGAAGGCCCTCGAACTGGCTGCCCGGGAGTCCCTGGCTGTCTGCGAGGCGCTCGCTCGCGACACCTGATCACTCCCGCGGCCCTTCACCGGGCCCCCCGCTTGGGGGATGCGTCCCGCGATCGGCGGGCACGCCCCGAATTCGCACAAGGTGCGGTTTCACGTGGGCGCCCTCGGGTATCTCCTGGCATGTCGGACCTGGCGGCCGGAGAGCCGCGGGACCCGGCCCAAGACGGGCAGCCTCCACCTGGGCCATGTCCCGAGGCGACCCCCGCACTCCCCCCTGCGGGGGTCGCCTCGCCCATTCCGTCCTTCCCCTGTTTGTCGTCGGCTCCGCCGCTTCCTCGCGGCCACCGACCGACGCGGCCCCGGGCAGCGGCGAGTTCCCGGCATCAGGCCAAATCCTCTATGACACCACGGCGAAGCCCTGTGGAGAGCGCTCATCCACAGGGCCCGCTTCGGCGCATGGTGGGCCACGTCCTCCCCTCCGACCGGGAATCGAGCCCGCCATGCCCCCCGCCATGCCCCTGCTCACCCCCGCTGACGGCCGCGACGCGCGACCGCTGATCGTGACCGGCGTCCCGGACCTGCTCGACGACCTCCTGCGCCTGGCCGCGGCCGCCGGCGTCACGACGACGGTCGCCACCGAGCCGGGCGCGCTGCGCCGCGCCTGGGCGGCGGCGCCGCTGGTCGTCGTCGNCATGGACCGCGCCGAGGCGTGCATCGCCGCCGGCCTGCCGCTGCGCCCGCACGTGGTCCTGGTCGGCGGCCACGTCGAGGACGGCCGAGTCTGGTCCGCTGGTACCCGCATCGGCGCCGATCACGTGATCTTCCTGCCGGAAGCCGAGCTCTGGCTGATCGACGCCTTCGGTGATCTCGACGGATTCGGCCCACGCGAATCGGTGACGATCGGGGTGGTCGCCGGCCGGCGCGGCAGCGGCGCGTCGACGCTCGCAGTCTCGCTGGCGCTGTCGGGCCTGCGCCACGGCCTGCGCACAATGCTGATCGACGCCGACCCGCGGGGCAGCGGGGTGGCACCCGGCTTCGCCCGGCTCCTGCCGTCCGCGGCTGATCCCCCGCCGGGGGCCGCCGACCGGCGGCCGACGGATCCCCTCCCCCCGCCGGACGCGGTGCCCCCGGGCAAGCTCGGCGGGAAAGCGCCCCCCTCCTGGTCGGGTCCGCCGGCGGGGCACGGTGACCTGGCGGTGGTCTCCTGGGATCTCGGTGTCGGGCCCGACGTACCGGTGGGACCGATGGTCACGCTGCTCTCGACGGCCCGGTCCACCTCGGATCTGGTGGTCGTCGACCTGCCCTGGCAGCAGGACCCGGCCGCCGCCCTCGCGCTCGGCTCCTGCCGGACGGCGCTGGTGGTGCTGCGGGCGGATCTGGCGTCCGTCATGGCTGCCGAGCGGGTCTGCGCGACGGTCGGGCGACGGTGCTCGGACGTGCGAGCGGTCGTACGGCAACGCCAGTCGGCCGGGCTCGCCCCCACGGCGGTCAGCGAGATGCTCGGAGTGCCGCTGGCCGGGGTGATCGCCGATGCCCGCCGGCCACCGGCCGCGACTTCGGCCGGCGCCGACGCCCCGCGGAACGCCGACGCCCCGGGACCGCTCGGCGACCGGCTGCTGGCCCGGCTGGGGCTCCTCCGGTGGCCGACCACCCCGCAGGCGCCGGAAGGCCCGAGCACGGAGCCTCAGACATGGGCGTGACGGCCCGGCGGGGTGGCGGGCCGTCAGCCCGGGCCGGGCAACGCCGGGTGGCGGCGGCGCAGCCGGTGGCCGGGGAGCGGGCGGCGGGTACGGGGCGTCGGGAGGCAGCGGGCCCGCACGAGCCGGAGTCGGCGACCACGGAGCCCCGCGGCGCCGGCCCGCTCGGCGCCGGTCCGCTTGATCCTTTCCTCGCCGATCCGGACGTCACCGACGTGCTGGTGAACGCCCCCGACGAGGTCTGGGTGGAGCGGCGGGGCCGGCTGGCGAGGACGCCGGTCACCTTCGCCGATGAGGATGCGGTACGCCGCCTCGCCGTCCGGCTCGCGGCGGCCAGCGGCCGGCGGTTGGACTCCGCCATGCCCTTCGCCGACGTCCTGCTGGGCGACGGCACCAGGATGCACGCCGTCCTCGCGCCCACCGCCGTGCGCGGCACCTGCCTGTCCCTGCGGCGCCCCCGGCGCCGGCCGTTCACCTTTGACGAGCTCGTGCTCGCCGGCACGCTGAGTCCCACGGTGGCCGCGGTGCTCCACGCCGTGCTGCACGCGCGGCTCGCGGTCGTCGTGACGGGCGGCACCGGCACGGGCAAGAGCACGCTGCTCGCCGCCCTGCTGGGCGCGGTGCGCCCGGGCGAACGCATCGTCCTCGTCGAGGACACCGCCGAGCTCGCGGTGAGCCGCCCCGGCCTGGTCCGGCTGGAGGCCCGACCGCCCAACATCGAGGGCGCCGGCGAGGTGACCCAGCGCGAGCTGGTCCGGCAGGCGCTGCGGATGCGGCCGGACCGCCTCGTCGTCGGCGAGGTCCGCGGCCCGGAGGTGCTCGACCTCCTCGTCGCCCTCAACACCGGGCATGAGGGAGGCCTGAGCACCGTGCACGCCAACGACACCGCCGCGCTGCCCACCCGGCTGGAGGCGTTGGCCGCCCTCGCGGGGCTCTCCCGGGCGGCGGTACACAGTCATGTCGCCGCAGCCCTGCACGCGGCCGTCCACCTGCATCGGGATGTGGACGGCCACCGGCGGGTCCGGGCGGTCGGCGTGTTCCGCCGGGCACCCGACGGTCTGGTGCAGGTCGTACCCGCGTTGGTGGCGCCCCCGCCCACCGGCCGGCGGGGAGCGCCGCGGCGCGGCGAGGGGCCCGTGGCCGCGGAGGGGCTGCCGCTGCTGAGAAGCCTGTTGGACGCCCGCGGGGTGAGCCTGCCGGGGTTCCTCGACGCTGCCGCACCCGCGGGGAGCCTGCCTTGATCGCCCCGGCGGGCGTCGTGGGCCCGGTTGCCCACGCCCGCCGCCGCGGCCCGGGCGGGACCGGGAGGACCCGGCGGGCTGCGGCGGTCGCCGCAGCACCCATCGCCATGCCGGGCAGCGCCGTGCTGGGCATCGTCGCGGTGGTCGCGCTGGTCTCTGTGGTCGCGGTGACCGTCGGACCCGTCGCCGCGGCGACCGTCTGCGTGGCGCTCGGCTGCCTGGCACGGGCCGTCCGGCGGGAGCGGGCGCGGCGACGGCAGGCAAGGGTGCGGGCCTGCGCGGAGGACTTCCTCGCGGCCTTCGCGGCGGAACTCGACGCCGGCGGTCCGCACGGGAACGCCCTGCGCGCGGCCGCGCGCGGCATCGACGAGCTCGGTATCGCCCCCGACCACCATCCCGGCTGGATCCCGCTGGACCGGCTGGCCGACACACTCGCGGGACCGGACGACCCCGGGGTCACGCTGTGCCGCAACGAGGCCGGCGCCGTCCGCCAGCTCGGCATCGCCTACCAGGTCTGCACGATGGTCGGTGCCCGGCTCGCCCCCGTCACGACGATGCTGGCCACGCTCGCCAGGGCCGACGCCGTGCGGGCGGGGGAACTGGCCGCGGCGCTGGCCGGCCCGAGGTCCTCCGGGCGGCTGGTGGCCGCCCTCCCGCTGGCTGGGATCGCACTGGGCTCGCTGGCCGGTGCCCAGCCGCTGCACACGCTGCTCGCCACCCCCGCCGGCAACGCCTGCCTGCTCGCGGGGGGCCTGGCGGATCTGGCGGGCCTGCGCTGGCTGCGGTCCTTCGCGGACCGCGTCGAACGGCGGGTGGCCCCGGTGGCGATGGACGCCGCCCGGACCGGTGGCCCGACCGGTGGCCCGACCAGCATCGCCTCCGGGCGCGAGCGGCTGCTCGCCGACCTGCCGCTGGCCCTCGACCTGATCGCGGCCTGTCTGCGGGGTGGCGGGACGGTCGTCTCCGCCATGGTGGCCGTTGGCGCCGCCAACGGCGGCGTGCTGGGCCGGGAGCTGCGCCGCGCCGCCGAGGAACTGGCGGCGGGGGCCGACGCGCTCGCCGCCTGCGACCGGCTGGTCGCTGCCACCGTCGCGAGCGGCCGCGCCGCGCGGCTGGCGCGGCTGGTGCGGCGCGATCCGCGCGCGTCGCCGGGATCACGCTGGACCGCGATGATGCGAGCAGCCGTCGCCGCCTTCGACCGGGCTCAGACGTCCGGGGCGAAACCGGCCGCCGCCCTCGTCCGGCTCGCCCAGCGGGCCCGCGACGAGGCCCACGCGGAGAGCATCGCCGCCGCCCGCCGGGCCGGCGTGCTGGCCGTCGCGCCCCTCGGACTCTGCTTCCTGCCGGCCTTCCTGCTGCTCGGCGTCGTCCCCGTCGTGCTCGGGTCCCTACCGAATCTGCTGCCGGCGTAGCCGCGCAGGCACCACCCGATCCAACCCTGCCCCGTTGTTCCGGAGGTGTCCCTGATGTTCCCGTCGAGGATGTTCCCGTCCCCGCCCCGCCTGCCCCGCCTGCCTCGCGGTCTGTTCGTCCGGGCCGCCTGCCACCGGATCCTCGCCGGTCGCCGCGGCGGCGCGGGCGGCCGCGACCTGGGGATGTCCACTGCCGAGTATGCGGTCGGCACGCTCGCCGCAGTCGCGTTCGCCGGTGTCCTCTACGCGGTCGTGTCGAGTTCCGCGACCCGCTCGCTGGTCTCGTCGGTCGTGCAGCGCGCGCTGACCGTCTCGTTCTGAGCGGCTCCAGTGCGATGGTCCGGGGCGGTGCCGTGCGGGCGCCGCGCACATCCCCTCCCCCATCCGCCGACCGTCGCCCGGCACCGGCGGGACATCACCCGCGGGGCGGACAGCGGTCAGGCGACCGCCGAACTCGCTGTGGGCCTGCCCTCGGTGTTCGTCGCCTTCTTCCTCGCGGCCTGGATGCTCGCGACGGTCGGCGCGCAGGCCCGGTGCGCCGACGCGGCGCGGGTCGGCGCCCGGCTCGCGGCCAGGGGCGAGGCGCAGGCGACGGTCTCCGCCGCGGTGACCCGGGCGGCGCCTCGCGGCGCGACCCTCCGGCTGCACCGCGATGCTGACCTGCTGGACGTCGAGGTCTCGGCGCCGGTCGGTGCCGCCGGCCTCGGGCGGCTGGTGCCGGCACTCGTCGTGACGGCGCACGCCGTCACTCCCGTCGAACCGGTCGCCTGCACGGCGCCGGACTGCGCGCCGCCGGGGCCACCGTGACCACGGATGGCCGCCATCCCCGGCCGGAGGGCCTCGCCGCCCCCGCGGCGACCGGGGAGCCGCGGGACGACGGATCGGCGACGGTGTGGCTGCTCGCCGTCCTGTTCGCGCTGCTGTCGCTGGCCGGACTCGCCTTCACCGTGACGGTGATCGGCGCGTCGCGACAACGGGCCGCGACAGCCGCCGATCTCGCGGCGCTCGCCGCGGCCGCCCTGCCCCCGGTCGACGAGCAGGCCGTGTGCGCGCGGGCCCGGGAGATCAGCGCCGCCAACGGGGCCCGCCTGGTGGACTGCCGCATCGTCGCCGACGCGGTGGAGATCGCCGTCGGCGTGCACCTGCCGGCGGTGATCGGCAGGCTGGGCGATCTCAGCGTCCACGCCCGGGCCGGCCCATGGGGCGGCGCGGCCGGCGCCTACCTGCCGACGTCCCAGGAAGCGAATGGTCAGGAGCGGGCCCCCGCTCCGTCCTGACCGCTCCGTCCTGACCGGTCCGGGCGTCCGAGCTGGCGTGTGTCACGTTCACGACAGCCCTGCCCCGTTTCCGCAACCGATGGGGATCGCCCCGCGTCGATGACTCCGCAATGGCGTGCCGCCCGACGCGCCGACCGGAGACCGGAGGTCGCATGGACGGATGCCGGAGCGCCGAGAAACCATCGTCCGCAGCCCCGGGTTCTCTGGGCGGCCGCGCCGCGCCGCCGACCAGCCCGCGCAGCGGCGATGGTCCGCCGGCGGACGGGCCACCGCTGACCGCTCCCCCTCCCGAGCTCGCCGGCCGGTCGGAGGTGGCTGCGTTGCGGCCTGGGGATCCGTCCGAGCTGGCCGGTTACCGCGTTGTCGGCCGGCTCGGCGAGGGCGGGATGGGCACCGTCTACCTGGGCCGCACGCCCGAAGGACGGCTCGTCGCGATCAAGGTGATCCGGGCCGACATCGCCGCCGTTCCCGCGTTCCGCGCGCGGTTCCGCCGCGAGGCCGAGGTGGGCCGCCGCGTCGCCCGGTTCTGCACGGCGGAACTTCTCGACGCCGTCGACCCGCCGGACGGGCAGCCCTTCATCGTCACGGAGTTCATCGACGGCCCCACCCTGGCAGAGGCGGTGAGCACCGGCGGACCGCTGGGCGCCGCGGACCTCGAACGGGTCGCGGTAAGCGTCGCCGCGGCGCTGACCGCGATCCACGGGGCCGGTCTCGTCCACCGCGATCTCAAGCCGTCGAACGTTCTGCTCTCGTCGTTCGGGCCACGCGTGATCGACTTCGGCATCGCCTACGCGGCCGACTCCACCCGCGTCACCCAGGATTCGATCGTCGGCACACCGGCCTTCATGGCGCCCGAGCAGATCCGCGCGGACGGCATCACCAGCGCCGCGGACATCTGGGCCTGGGGCGGTCTGGTGGTCTTCGCGGGCACCGGGCATCCCCCGTTCGGGGCAGGCCCGGCCNCCAGTCAACTGTTCCGGATCATGCAGACGGATCCCGATCTGGAAGGCCTCGGTCCGGCTCTGGGCGCCGTCGTACGGCAGGCCATGAGCCGCGATCCCCGAGCCCGGCCCACCGCCGACGAGCTCCTGCGACGCCTGGTCACCCTCGGCGCCGCGGTACCTTCGCCTGCCGGCGCGGCACAGGACAGCGCCGCACAGGACAGCGCCGCACAGGACAGCGCCGCACAGGCCGGCAGCCCCGCCACTGTGGGCCCGGACCTGACCGCGCTGGAGCGCCTCGTCACGGACGCGGCGCTCCCGGGCCTTCAGGAGCTCCTGGAGCCCTCGCAGGTACCCGACCCGCGGGCCGTCCCACCGCATCCGGAGTCCGCCGCGCCGCGACCTGAGCGCTCGGCACCCGCCGAGGCCACACCGCCCGTCCGTAGGGCCTTCGCGTCCACGCGGGTGCTTGTCGCCGTGGCGCTCGGCGTACTGGTCACCCTGCTCGGTGCCTGGCTCGTCGTCCAGGCGGACGGGCATGACCGGACCGCCGCCGGGACATCCAGGCAGACGGACACCACTGTTCCGGACGATCTGATCGGGCTCCCGTTCCACGAGGCGGCGACCCGACTGCGCGCGGCCGGGTTCCGTGCCATCCGGGAGGAGACGCGCGCCGACGCCCACCCGCGCGACAGCGTCCTCTCCGTGAATCCGGTGAGCGGGTCGCGGGCCGACGCATCCACCACGGTGACGTTGGTCGTCTCGACCGGGCCGACGAACGCGCAGGTCACGATCCCCCAGGTCGTCACGCCGGGCGCCGGGCCGGACGATCAGGACGACCCGACCGCCATCCCCGACATCGTGGGACGCGGTGCCGACGCGGCGGAGCAGGAACTGCGCACCGCCGGGTTCACGAACATCACCAGAAGTTACCGGTCCGCTGACCAGCCTGCGGACATCGTCCTCGCGGTCGACCCGACCAGCGGCACCCGGGCGAGCCGGAACGCGGCCCTACGGATCGATGTGTCGACCGGCCCGGGGCACACCACGATCACCAACGTCGTCGGCTGGTCAGAGGTGGACGCACGGTCCAGCCTGGAGACCGCCGGGCTGACCGTGGTGACCCGGACGGACTCCGGTCCCTCGGGCGTGGGGCCGGGTCTGGTCGCGAAGGTGCAACCGCCGGGCAACACTCAGGTCGCCTATGGAACGACGGTCACGATCACCGTGGTGAGCCGCCAGGTCACGGTGCCCGACGTCGTCGGTCAGGATCGCGCCACGGCCACGGAGACGCTGCGCGGCCTTGGTCTCGACGTCGTCGAGGAGCCCCGGCCGGGAAACGAGGCACCGGGGACGGTTGTCTCCCAGCAGCCCCGGGGGGGCGTCGTCGCCCGCGGCACGGCAATCACGATCATTGTCGCGCAGGCGCAAGCGCCCGACCACACCCCGGCATCCACCCCGCCGGCTTCCCCCTCCTGACCACTGTCTCCGAGTGCAGCAGCACGTCCACGGCCGGGCCGCCCCCCGGGTCGGCACGGNGGGCACCTGCCTGTCGACGTCCCAGAAAGCGATTGGTCAGGAGCGGGCCCCCGCTCCGTCCTCAACGGTCTGGTCGGCCGAGTCCTGGTCGCGGGTCTCCCGTCGGCCCAGGTCCGCGACGCGGGCCACGATCCGGTCGCCGCGTCGCGGATGGGTGTTCGTCCGCAGCGGCGCGCTGGACCCGGCGGACGGCGGATCGGTCGCCGGGTTGTCCGAGGCCGGCGGCGTCGGCGGGGTGGGGACGCGCACGGCGGACCGCACCGGCGCGGTCTGCCGGACGTCGCCGGACCAGGTGGGCGAGGTGTCTGCGCCATGCGCAGGGACAGTCTCCGCGGCCGGCCGGGGCTCGAAGACCGGGCGAGCCTCGGAAGCCGGGCGAGCCTCGAAGACCGGGCGAGCCTCGGAAGCCGGGCGAGCCTCGGCGGCGGGCTGCTTCGCCGGAGTGGGGCTCTTGGCGAGGGTGGGGCGCTTGGCGAGGGTGGGGCGAGTCCGCCGGGGTCCGTCGGGGGTCCGCTCGTCGGGGCGCCCGGCGGCCGGGCGCGTCGCCGCGGGCGCGGACGGTGCAGCGCCGGCCGGCACCGGTGCGGAAGGCGCCGGAGCCGTGCGGATCGCCGCCAGCTCGCGCGCCCGCTGCCGCTCGACCCGCCGGCGGTGCCGGTCCCGTGCCAGGCCCTGCAGGGTCAACTGCACCCCCGCGACGACCAGCACCCCGGCGGCGAGACCTAGCACGAACAGGCCCCAGATATCGAAGGAGAGGGACTGCCCCATGATCATCACATCTGTGTGGCCGTCGTTCTCCAGCACCAGATCGGCGGTGAAGACCCCCGCTACCAGCAACAACACGACACCGACGGTTACCACCGGTACCTCCAGAACCATGGACGTGGGCGAAACTGGCCGCGAAGAGCCGATGGGCTCGGCCTACCCGTCTTTGGTCATGGCGGAACCGCACGGGCGCAGTGTGATCCGCGGTTCAGCCGACCGCACCGGTCACCGCGGTGAGAAGGCGCCAGGCGGCGGCCTTGTCGAGCGGCTCGTTGCCGTTGCCGCATTTCGGCGACTGCACGCAGGACGGGCAGCCGGCCGGGCATTCGCACGCGCCGATGGCGTCCCGGGTGGCGGCCAGCCAGTCCCCGATGCGCAGGAATCCCCGTTCGGCGAATCCCGCGCCGCCGGCGTGGCCGTCGTAGACGAACACGCTGGTCCGGCCCGTGTCCGGATGCAGGGCGGTCGACACCCCACCGATGTCCCAGCGATCGCAGGTGGCAAACAGCGGAAGCAGGCCGATGGCCGCATGCTCGGCGGCGTGCACCGCGCCGGGCACATCCGCGGACTCGATGGCGGCGCCCGCGAGCAGGCCGTCGGTGACGACGTACCAGACGGCGCGGGTTCGCAACTGCCTCGGCGGCAGGTCCAGCGGCTCCTGGCCGAGCACCTCGCCGGTCGCGACGAGCCGTCGCTGGTAGCCGACGACCTGACTGGTGACCTCGACCACCCCGAGGTGCACCTCCACGTCGGGCAGGACGCGCGATCGCGACGACTCGACGATCCGGATGTCGGTATGCTCGCGCGCGACCGTCGTCCACTCCGGGGACTCCTCGTGGACGAACGCCACGGATTCGGGCAGGTCCAGGTCGTCCACGACGAAGCTCGAGCCCTGATGGAGGTAGACCGCACCGGGGTGCACCGCGGAGTGCGCGGCGGCCGCGTCGACCGTGCCCAGCAGGCGCCCGGTGGACGTCTCGACGATGCGGACCGGAGGGCCCCCGGCCCCCCGGATGTCCACCTCCGGGCGGCCCCGCTGGGTCCAGAACCAGCCGGTGGGCCGGCGGCGCAGCCGCCCGCGGCGGACCAGGTCGTCGACGACGCGCGCCGCCGCCGGGCCGAACAGGCCCAGGTCCGCTTCGGTGAGCGGCAGCTCGGCAGCGGCGCACTCCAGCTGCGGGGCGAGCACGTAGGGGTTGTCCGGGTCGAAGACACAGGCCTCCACCGACCGGCCGAACACCGCCTCCGGATGGTGGACAAGGTACGTGTCGAGCGGATCGTCCCGCGCGACCAGCACCGCCAGCGACCGCTGCCCGTCCCGGCCGGCCCGGCCGGCCTGCTGCCACAGCGAGGCGAGGGTGCCCGGAAAGCCGGCGGTGACGGTGGCGTCCAGGCCGCTGATGTCCACCCCGAGCTCCAGCGCCGACGTCGTCGCGACTCCGAGCAGGTCCCCCGCGCGCAGCCGCCGTTCCAGCTCGCGGCGCTCTTCCGGCAGGTAGCCGGCCCGGTAGGCCGCCACCCGGTCCGCCAGGTCCGAACCGATCTGACCCAGCTCGCGACGGGCGGTGACCGCCACGACCTCCGCCGACCGCCGGGACCGGACGAACACCAGGGTGCGCACGCCGTCGGCGACGAGATCGGCGAGCAGGTCGGCCGACTCCGCGGTGACCGACCGCCGGACCGGCGCGCCGTTCTCACCGGCACCGCGCGGCTCGCCAGGGGCACCGCCCCCCTCGCGCTCGGCCTGCCGTCGCCACAGCAGCGGGGGCTCGTAGAGCACGAAGTCCATCGGGCCTCGGGGTGCGCCGTCGTCGTCGATCACCTCGACGTCGACGCCGGTGAGCCGCCCGGCCGACAGCCCCGGGTCGGCGGTGGTGGCGGACGCCAGCAGGAACACCGGCTGCGACCCGTAACGCGCGCAGACCCGCCGCAGCCGCCGGATCACCGCGGCGACGTGCGCGCCGAACACGCCGCGGTAGCCATGGCATTCGTCGATCACGACGAACCGCAGGCCCCGAAGGAACTGCGCCCACCGCCGGTGTTGGGGCAGGATCCCGCGATGGAGCATGTCGGGATTGGTCAGGACGAGGCCGGCGTGGGCCCGGACCCAGTCCCGCTCGGCCGCCGGCGTGTCACCGTCGTAGGTGGCGGCCCGGACCCCGGTGAGCCGCAGCGCCCGCACCGCCCGAAGCTGATCATGGGCGAGCGCCTTCGTCGGCGACAGGTAGAGCGCGCGGGCGCCAGGCTGCGTGAGCAGCCGCGACAGGACCGGCATCAGGTATCCCAGCGACTTCCCGGAGGCCGTGCCGGTGGCCAGCACGACGCTGCGGCCGGCATGGGCGGCTTCGGCCGCGGCCGCCTGGTGCGTCCACGGTTCGTCGATCCCGGCGGCGACCCACCGCCCGCGCAGCACCGGGTCGACCCACTCCGGCCAGGACGCCCGCCGCCCCGGCCGGGCGGCAACCGGCTCGACGTGCGTCATGCACTGCGCCCGCCGCGCGTCGCGGCGAAGCCCGGCGAGGACCGTGTCCGCGCCGCCGCTGTCCGCCGGCGAACCCACGACCGACGAGGATATGCGCCGCGGTACCGCCGACGACAGGACGATGGGCGATCCACGGGCCACCACCCGACGGACCACCCGTCCCGCAACCGCGACTCGACGCGGCCGACCAGCCCCGCCTGGACAAGATCAGGGATAGATTCCAGCAGACGTCATCGACCACGCCGCCGAAATACCGGGGCACCGCGATCTGTGTCGCGGCCCACCGGATTGATCCTCCTCGTGGGAGGGTAATGGCGCCGTGATGTCGGTCGCCCGAAGCGCGGGACGGCCGGAGGCACCCAAGGAGGATCCGTGGACCTGTCCCTCACGACTCGCCAGGAAGGCAACCACACGGTCGTCGTGGTGGGCGGCGAGATCGACGTGTACACCGCACCGAAGCTGCGCGAGCAGCTCATTGATCTTGTTTCCGGGGGCTCTTACCACCTGGTCGTCGACATGGAGGGCGTCGAGTTCCTCGACTCGACCGGCCTCGGAGTCCTGGTCGGCGGCCTCAAGCGGGTGCGCGCGCACGAGGGTTCCCTGCGGCTGGTCTGCACCCAGGAACGCATCCTCAAGATCTTCCGGATCACGGGTCTCACCAAGGTCTTCCCGATCCATTCCTCCATTGAGGAAGCNCTCGCCGCCAGCGAGTGAGTGAGCCGGACATCACGCCTTCGGAAAGGCAGGCACCGCCGTATGCCCACCGTTGAGCTGCGGTTCGCCGCCCTGAACGGACATGTCCGCACGGCGCGGATGATCGCCACAGCGGTCAGCCGCCGGGCCGGGGTTCCCGCCGGAGCCGCCGACGAGATCAAACTTGCGGTCACGGAGGCATGCGCCCGCGCGGTGCGGGTGAACCGCCGGCATGCGCCGCAGGCGCCGGTGCATGTCGCGCTCATCGACACGCCCGACACCTTCACCATCACTGTCGCGGACTGTGGGCGCACCGGTGACGAGGTCGCGCCGGGTCCCGACGGCGGCCTCGTCACCGCCTCCACGCTGCTGGACCTCGAACCCGAGGCCGCCGACCCGCCCTGGTGGTCCGAGCCGTCCGACGACGACTCGGCCGAGGACAGCGCGGGGTTCCCGCCGGGCCTCGGGCTCGCCCTCATCGAGGGACTGGTCGACGAGGTCGAGATCAGCCGCGGACCCGACGGGGTGGGTACCGTCGTGGCGATGACCTGGCACACGGGCGTCGACGTCGAGGCCGCGCCCTACAAGACGGCCCGTTGACCTCCTCTCCACCCGGAAGCTGATGGGTGGAGTTTCCCGTCTGCCACGCCGTGGTCGGCGTGGGCTTCGGGCGGGCTCCCGCTCCGTGGTGCGGCGTGGGGACGGGTGCCGCTCCTCCCCCCGCGCCACGGGCGTTCGGGTCTCCGCCTGTCCGGCGGCGACCGTGTGTTCTTCGGTCTGGATGTTCCCACCGCCCGGTTCTCGCGGGCATGTTTCACCCTTTACCGGGATGAATAGGAACAAACGCGCAACCTGGCGCCAAATATTCGAACGCAGCCGACTCGGCAGGTGGCCGCAGAAAAAGCAGCGCACGTCACAGTCGTGTGGATAGACTCCGCCGCATCTCGCGGACGGTTGATTCATCCGTCGGAGATCCCCTTGTGCTCCCCGTGAGGCCTGCCGGAAAGCGTCGAATTCGGGACGAATCCGGCCGATCTCACTCCGGGCGTCGCCAGATGCGGCGCCCGACCGCCACCGTCTCCATGCCCAGGTGCCGCCGGAACCGGCACCGATGAGCCATCGACACGCGCGGAGGGTGCACGGAGTAGACCGGGAGGAGCCATGTCCCCGACCCGCGCCCTGCAGTCCCAGGGCACTGGAATCGACCTTAGCGGCAACGCCCTCGGCCTGGTCGCCGGTGTGGCGATAATCGCAGCCCTCGCGCTGCTCGTTGCCGGCTACCTGGTACGGGAGGTGTTGGCCGCCAGCCCCGGAACCGCGCGGATGGTGGAGGTCGGACAGGCGGTCCAGGAAGGCGCGGCCGCCTACCTCAGACGGCAGTTCAAGACGTTGGCCGGCTTTGTCGTCGTCATTCCCTTTGTCCTCCTNCTCCTTCCGGCCGACGATACCGGCGCCAAGATCGGCCGGTCGGTCTTCTTCGTCGTCGGCGCCCTGTTCTCGGCGCTCGTCGGCTTTGTCGGGATGTCGCTGGCGACCAGGGCCAACACCCGCACGGCGGCCGCGGCGATGAGCCGTGGTGAGAAGGCCGCGGTCCGCATCGCCTTCCGGACGGGCGGCGTCGTGGGCATGTTCACGGTCGGTCTCGGCCTGCTCGGCGCCGCCGTCGTCGTGCTCGTCTTCCGGGACACCGCGCCGCAGGTGCTGGAGGGATTCGGCTTCGGGGCCGCCCTGCTCGCGATGTTCATGCGGGTCGGCGGTGGCATCTTCACCAAGGCCGCGGACGTCGGAGCCGACCTGGTCGGAAAGGTCGAGCAGGGAATTCCGGAGGACGATCCGCGTAACGCGGCGACGATCGCCGACAACGTCGGCGACAATGTGGGCGACTGCGCCGGGATGGCCGCGGACCTGTTCGAGTCCTACGCGGTGACCCTGGTCGCCGCGCTGATCCTCGGGGTGAGCGCCTTCGGCGAGCGGGGGCTGGTGTTCCCGTTGCTGATCCCGGCCGTCGGGGTCGTCACGGCGGTCATCGGCATCTTCGCGGTATCGCCGCGGGCCGGCGATCGGAGCGGGATGGCCGCGATCAATCGCGGCTTCTTCCTCTCCGCGGTGGTGTCGGCGATCGGCGTGGTGATCGTTTCGGTGCTCTATCTGCCGACGGACTTCGCCGGGTTCCCGGGGCTCGAGGCCAGCACCCAGTCGGGCAATCCGCGGGTCATCGCGATCAGTGCCGTTCTCATCGGCATCGCGCTCGCCGCGGCCATCCAGTTGCTCACGGGATACTTCACCGAGACGACCCGCCGGCCGGTGCGTGACGTGGCCCAGGCGTCGCTCACCGGTCCGGCCACGAACATTCTCGCCGGCATCGGCGTCGGCCTGGAATCCGCCGTCTATTCCGCCCTGCTCATCGGGGCCGCGGTCTTCGGGGCCTACCTGCTCGGTTCGGGCAGCGTCACGATCGCGCTGTTCGCGGTCGCGCTGGCAGGCACCGGACTGCTGACCACCGTCGGCGTCATCGTCTCGATGGACACCTTCGGTCCGGTGAGCGACAACGCCCAAGGCATCGCCGAGATGTCCGGGGAGATGGACGAGGCGGGCGGCGCCATCCTGACCTCGCTCGACGCCGTGGGCAACACCACAAAGGCCATCACGAAGGGCATCGCGATCGCCACCGCCGTCCTGGCCGCGACCGCGCTGTTCGGGTCGTTCACCGACACGGTCACCAATGCTCTCGGGGACGCCGGTGCCCGCCCGGAGACCGGCCGAGGGACGGTCGGCGGACTGAACATCGCGTATCCCGACGCGCTGGTCGGGCTCGTCATCGGCGCGGCCGTCGTCTTCCTGTTCTCCGGGCTCGCCATCAACGCGGTGGGCCGGGCGGCCGGGCGAGTCGTGATGGAGGTGCGCAACCAGTTCCGCACCAGGCCCGGAATCATGACTGGCAGCGAGAAGCCGGACTACGGCGCGGTTGTCGACATCTGCACCCGAGATTCGCTCCGTGAACTGATTACCCCGGGGACGCTGGCGGTCCTCGCGCCGATCGCGGTCGGCTTCGGCCTCGGTTACCCGCCCCTGGGGGCGTTCCTCGGTGGGGCCATCGCCGGCGGCGTCCTGATGGCCGTGTTCCTGGCGAACTCCGGCGGCGCGTGGGACAATGCGAAGAAGCTCGTCGAGGACGGAAACTACGGCGGGAAGGGCTCGGAGGTCCACGCCGCGACGGTGATCGGCGACACGGTGGGCGACCCGTTCAAGGACACCGCCGGGCCGTCCATCAACCCGCTGCTCAAGGTGATGAACCTGGTCAGCCTGCTGATCGCGCCGACGGTGGTGAAGTACTCGGTCGGCACCGACCGCAACACGCCGCTGCGCATCGGCATCGCCATCGCCGCGGTCGCCGTCATCGTGGCGGTGATCGTCGTGTCCAAGCGGCGCAACTCGATGATCTCCGGCAGTCCGCCGGTCGCGCAGCCGACGACCCCGAGCCCGCAGGAGATCAACGTCTGACGGCAGTCCGGTCCCGCCGGCCGGCCGGCACGAGATCCGCTCCGTGCCCGCCGGCCGCCCCGGGACATCGTGATCCCGGCCCGGCCGTGCGACCGGTCACCGGCCCGGCCGGGGCGCCGAGACGAGCATCCGGACTCGGTCACCGGGCGTAGCATCGACGCGCCTGAGATCGCGGCTTCATACCACCATGGCGCACCCTCGTGCGGGCCCGGTCGGGCCGTTCAGGCGTCATCGGGTGAGCCATGGGTAAGCGTCGGGCTACCGGGGTCATACCCGGACGGGAAGCTCCGCGGAATCCGACAGCGGCGTACGGTGCTGCGAGGCACCGCTTGCACACCGGCGGCCGCCGCTCGCCCGATCAGCGCCCGCCGGACGACCGTTCGCCGGGCCACGCCAGGTCCAGCACCGAGCTCCGCCCGAGCAACATCCGCCATATCCGGGATCTACGCTCCGGAGAGTCGACCTACGCTTCGCCCACCGGTCATCGCACCGAGCACGCCGCACCGAGGAGAGAAGTGCCACCGCGCACGAAGACGACGACACGGACGACCGCGCGGTCAGCCGCACCGGTCGCCGAGCCCGGCGAGCCCTCCGGGACCGGCTCCACGCCGAGCCCGAGCGCGAGCGCGGCCCCGACCGAGGTGCCCGCCACGCGTCCGAACGGCCGGGCGGCCGCAGGCCGAGCCGCCCCGGGACGCCGGGCGGCCGGCCGGTCGACGACCGGTTCGAGCGGCGCCACCGGTGCCGCGCCCGAACCGACCCCCGGCTCGGGCACCCGCCTGGTGATCGTGGAGTCCCCGGCCAAGGCGAAGACCATCGCCGGCTACCTCGGGCCGGGCTGGCAGGTCGAGTCGAGCATCGGCCACATCCGCGATCTGCCGCGCAGCGCCGCCGATGTCCCGGCCGCGCACAAGGGCAAGCCCTGGGCCCGGCTCGGCGTGGACGTCGACAACGACTTCGAGCCGCTCTACGTGGTGACGCCGGACAAGAAGCTGCAGGTCAGCAAGCTCAAGGCGTTGGTGAAGGAAGCCAGCGAGCTCTACCTCGCGACGGACGAGGACCGGGAGGGCGAGGCGATCGCCTGGCACCTGCTCCAGACGCTCAAGCCGACGGTGCCGGTGAAGCGGATGGTGTTCCACGAGATCACTCCGCAGGCGATCCGCCGCGCCGTCGACAACCCCCGCGAGATCGACGAGAACCTGGTCAACGCGCAGGAGACCCGGCGCATCCTGGATCGCCTCTACGGCTACGAGGTCTCCCCCGTGCTGTGGAAGAAGGTCATGCCGAGGCTGTCGGCGGGCCGCGTCCAGAGCGTGGCGACCCGGGTCCTGGTCGAGCGGGAGCGGGCCAGGATGCGGTTCCGCGCCGCGGAGTACTGGAACATCGAGGGCCTGTTCGGCGCGACGGTCGCGCGCCAGGGCTGGCCGGCCGGAAGCGACGGGGCCGACGCGGCCGCGGCCGACGCGGGCGTGGAGCGCACGCCGCTGCCGGCGACGCTGGTCGCTCTCGACGGCAACCGGATCGCCACCGGCCGGGACTTCGCCCCGACCGGCGAGCTGACCACGTCCGGCGTGACCCGGCTGGACGAGGCGGGCGCGCAGGCCCTCACCGACCGGTTGGCGCAGGCCGCGTTCGCGGTGCGCTCGGTGGAGACCAAGCCGTACCGCCGCTCGCCGTACCCGCCGTTCATGACCTCGACGCTGCAGCAGGAGGCGGGCCGCAAGCTGCGGTTCTCCAGCCAGCGCACCATGCAGATCGCGCAGCGGTTGTACGAGAACGGCTACATCACCTACATGCGCACCGACTCGACGAACCTGTCCGAGACGGCGCTCACCGCCGCCCGCAGCCAGGCGGAGAGTCTCTACGGACCGGAGTACGTCCCGGCCAGCCCGCGTACCTACACCAAGAAGGTCAAGAACGCCCAGGAGGCACACGAGGCGATCCGGCCCGCCGGCGACCACTTCCGCACCCCCGGCGAGGTTCGCGGCGAGCTCGACGTCGACTCCTACCGGCTCTACGAGCTGATCTGGCAGCGCACCGTCGCCAGCCAGATGGCCGACGCCCGGGGCACGAGCGCCACGATCCGGCTCGGCGCCACGTCGTCGGCCGGGGAGAACGCGGAGTTCTCGGCGTCCGGCAAGGTCATCACCTTCCCCGGCTTCCTGCGCGCCTACGTCGAGGGCGCCGACGACCCCGACGCGGAGCTGGAGGACCGGGAGCGGCGCCTGCCCGACGTGCGGCAGGGCGACCCGCTGGCGGTCCGCTCGCTGACTCCCCGCGGACACACCACCAGCCCGCCGGCCCGCTTCACCGAGGCCAGCCTGGTCAAGACGCTCGAGGAGCTCGGGATCGGCCGGCCGTCCACGTACGCCTCGATCATCGGCACGATCCAGGACCGCGGCTACGTGTGGAAGAAGGGCTCGGCGCTCGTGCCGAGCTTCGTCGCCTTCGCCGTCGTCGGCCTGCTGGAGGACCACTTCGGCCGGCTGGTGGACTACCGGTTCACCGCGACGATGGAGGACGACCTCGACGACATCGCGGCCGGAACCTCAGCGTCCACCGACTGGCTGACCCGCTTCTACTTCGGCACCGGCGACGGCACCGATCCGGCCACCGCGGCCGGGCTCAAGCACCTCGTCAGCGAGCGGCTCGGGGAGATCGACGCCCGCGAGGTGAACTCGATCCCGCTCGGCGAGGCCGACGACGGCACGACGGTCGTGGTGCGCGTCGGGCGGTACGGCCCCTACGTCCAGCTCGGGGAGGGCCGGGCCAGCGTGCCCGACGACCTGGCCCCGGACGAGCTCACCGTGGCCCGCGCCCTGGAGCTGCTGGCCGCCCCGAGCGGCGACCGGGTGCTGGGGGTGGACACCGCCACCGGCGCGACGATCACGGCCAAGGCCGGCCGGTTCGGCCCGTACGTCACCACGGACACCGACCCGCCGCGCACCTCCAGCCTGCTGCGCACGATGTCGCTGGAGACGCTGACCCTCGACGACGCCGTGAAGCTGCTGACGCTGCCCCGGACGCTGGGCGCCGGTGCGGACGGCGAGGAGGTGACCGCGCAGAACGGGCGGTACGGCCCCTACGTGAAGAAGGGCACCGAAAGCCGGTCGCTGGAGTCCGAGGATCAGTTGTTCACGGTGACGCTCGAGGATGCACTGGCGCTGCTCGCGCAGCCCAAGGCGCGCGGACGCCGCCAGGCCGCCCAGACCCCCCCGCTGCGCGAGCTCGGCAACGATCCGGCCAGCGGCAAGCCGATGGTCGTCCGGGAGGGCCGGTTCGGGCCCTACGTGACCGACGGCGAGACCAACGCGAGTCTGCGCAAGGGCGACGCCGTCGAGTCGATCACGGACGCGCGCGCCGCGGAGCTGCTCGCCGACCGCCGGGCCCGCGGTCCGGCTCCCGCGAAGCGAGNCGCCCGAGGCACCGCGAAGACGACGGCTACGAAGAGCGGCGCCGCGAAGTCCACGACCGCAAAGTCCACGACGGCAAAGTCCACGACGGCAAAGTCCACGACGGCAAAGTCCACGACGGCAAAGTCCACGACGGCAAAGTCGACGACGGCAAAGTCGACCGCGGCGAAGTCCACGACGGCGAAGACGGCCGCCAAGTCCGGCACCACCGCCAGGGACTCGGCGGCGAAGTCGGCCACGAGCAGGGTCGGGGCGAAGGGCAGCGCGACGCAGAAGGCCGGCGAGGAGCCTGCAGCCACCGGGTCATCCGCTCCTGACGACGGCGGTGGCGCCGCGGGAGCGACGTCCGGTGGCACCCGTCGGACGGGCTGATGGCCTCGCCGATCCGTCCGGCTCACGGGCCGGTCGACGCGGCGGGGGACGGCTCGGCGGCGACGACCGTCGGATCCGCCACGGTCGGCTCCACCACGACCATCTCCGCATCCCCCACGACCCCGCCTCCTGCCCCCTCGGCCCCTTCCCCGACGAGCCCGGCCCCGACGAGCCCGGCTCTCCCGAGTGCGGATGCCCGGCCGACGGCGGACCGGGGCTCGGACGGGAGCGGCTCGACAGCGGCGTCGGGGGACGGCGCCAGCCCCGACGACGGCGGCCCACCCGGTGACGGCGGCCCACCCGACGATGGCGGCCCACCCGGTGACGGCGGCCCATCTGGCGCCGACCGGCCGGCCGACGAGCAGAGCGCCGACCGGCCGGGGATCGCAGACCGCGGCGTCGAGGGGCAGGCCGGCGACGGCGGCGCGGGTCGCCGCCGTGGCAGCGGCCGACGGCTGCGGCTGGGGCGCATGCCAGGCCGGCACCCGGTCACGACGGTCCCCTCCCCGCCGCCCAGAGCAAGCAGCGCGGCCGGCGACGACAGCGACATCCGCGCCGTGCTGCGGATCCCCGAGTTCCGCCGGATGTGGATCCAGCTCAGCCTGTCCAGCCTGGGCGACTGGATGGGCCTGCTCGCCACGACCGCGCTGGTCACCCAGCTGCAGAACAGCTTCTCGGGGCAGGCGTACGCGATCGGCTCGCTGCTGATCGTCCGGCTGATGCCGGCCCTGATCCTCGGACCACTCGCCGGTGCGCTCGCCGACCGGCTGGATCGCCGGCTGACGATGGTCGTCACGGATGTGATCCGCTTCGGGCTGTTCGTCTCGATCCCGATCATCGGCACGCTCGNATGGCTGCTCATCGCGTCGTTCCTGGTCGAGGCGGTCACCCTGGTCTGGGCTCCGGCGAAGGACGCCAGCGTCCCGCACCTGGTCCCGCGGGAGCGGCTCGCCGCGGCGAACACGCTGAGCCTGATCATGACCTACGGCACGGCCCCGCTCGCCGCCGCCATCTTCACCATGCTGGCGACGATCTCGCGGACGCTGGGCTCCAGCGTCTCGTTCTTCCGGGACTCCTCCGTCGATCTCGCGCTGTACTTCAACGCGGCGACCTTCCTCGGCTCGGCCATCGTGATCTGGGGGCTCAAGGACATCGGCCGGGCCGCCCGCCCGGAGACCGGTCCCGAGCCCGGTTTTCTGGCCTCGATCACCGAGGGTTGGCGCTACGTCGGGCAAGACCGGTTGGTCCGCGGGCTGGTCGTGGGCATCCTCGGCGGATTCGCGGGGGCCGGGTGCGTGATCGCCCTGGGCCGGCTCTACGTCGGGATCCTCGGTGGCGGTGACTCCGCATACGGAGTTCTGTTCGGAGCGGTGTTCATCGGGCTGGCCGGTGGGATGGCGGCCGGGCCGAAGCTGCTCGGGGACTACAGCCGGACCCGCCTGTTCGGCGTCTGCGTCACCGGCGCAGGCATCACCCTGGTGGTCGTCGCGATCATCCCGAACCTGGTCATCGCCTGCATCCTGGTGATGGCGGTGGGGGCGTTCGCCGGGGTCGCCTGGGTGACCGGGTACACGCTGCTGCAGGCCGAGGTCTCCGACGAGCTGCGGGGACGGACCTTCGCCCTGGTGCAGTCGCTGGTGCGCATCGACCTGCTGGTGGTGCTGGCGGCGGCACCCGCCCTCGTCGGCCTGATCGGCACGCACGGCATCCACCTGTGGGGCGACATCACCGTGCGGGCGGACGGCGTGACCGTCGTCCTGCTCGGCGGGGGCCTGCTCGCGGTGGCGGTGGGGCTGTTCGCCTACCGCCAGATGGACGAGCGGGTCGGGGTCGCGGTCTGGCCGGAGCTGTGGAACGCGATGCGCGGCCGGAAGCCGACGCCGACGCGACCGCGTCACGCCGGCCTGTTCGTCGCGGTCGAGGGAGCCGAGGGGGCCGGGCGATCCACCCAGGTCGAGCTGCTGCGGTCCTGGCTGGCCGCCAGCGGGCGTGAGGTCGTCGTGACCTCCGGTTCCGGCGGCACGACAATCGGCGCGAGGCTGCGGGAGCTGCTGTTCGACCCCTCGACGCGCCTGCACGCCCGTACCGAAGCGCTGCTCGCCGCCGCCGACCGCGCCGAGCACGTGAGCCGGGTGATCGAGCCGGCGCTCGCCCGGGGCGCCATCGTCATCACGGACCGCTACGTCGACTCGTGGATCGCCTTCCAGTGCGCGAGCCGGTCGGTCGATACCGCGGAACTGGCCGTGCTGGCCCAGTGGGCCACCCACGCCCTCGTTCCCGACCTGACCGTGCTGCTGGACCTGCCTGCCGAGCTCGGGCCGCAGCGCGAACCGGCCGACGGACCGGCCGAGGAGGCCGGAGTCGAGCTGCTCGCCTACCGCGGACGGGTGCGCGACGGGTTCCTCCGGCTGGCCCAGGAGGAGCCCACGCGCTACCTCACCGTCGACGCGAACCGCCCCCGGGAGGAGATTCACGCCGAGATCCGCGCGGTCGTCGCCAGCCGGGTGGAGCGCCGGGCCATGCCCCTGGGGGTCTGAGCCGGGCGGCGGGCGGGGGATGATGAGCCCCGTGACGGTATGGGAGACGCTGGTCGGCCAGGAGGCGGTCGTCGCGACGCTGCGCGCGGCTGCGGTGGCGGCCTCCCCCGGCATCCTCGCGGCCGCGGGCAGCGGTGGCGGCCCGGCCGGGGCGCGCTCGGGGATGACCCATTCGTGGTTGTTCACCGGCCCGTCCGGCGCGGGGCGGCAGGAGGCGGCGCGCGCGTTCGCCGCCGGTCTGAACTGCGAGCGGGAGCCGCCCGGCTGCGGGGAGTGCGCCGGCTGCCACACGGTGCTCACCGACACCGCCACCNACCTGCGCACCGTCACGCCGGAGGGGCTCTCGCTCGGAGTGAAGGACGTTCGCGCCCTGGTTCGGGACGCCGCCAGCGCCCCCACCGCCGGCCGCTGGCGGATCCTGCTGCTCACCGACGCCGACCGGCTCACCGAGGCCGCGGCGAACGCGCTGCTCAAGGCGTTGGAGGAGCCGGCGGAACGCGCCGTGTTCCTCCTGTGCGCGCCGTCGATCGAGGACGTGCTTCCCACCATCCGTTCCCGCTGCCGGACGGTCGCGCTGCGCCTGCCCTCCGCCGCGGACGTGCGCGACATGCTGCTGCGGGAGGGGATCGACGAGCAGGTGGCGCAGACGGCCGCCCGGGCCTCCCAGGGGCACCTCGCGCTGGCCCGCCGCCTCGCCACCGACGAGGCCGCCAGGGAGCACCGGGCGGCGGTGCTGCGCATCCCGGGCCGTCTGGGGCGCGTCGGGGACTGCCTGGCCGCCGCCGCGGACCTCGTGGGCGCCGCGAACGCCGATGCCGAGGCCGCGAACGCCGAGCGGGACGAGGTCGAGACGGAGGCGCTGAAGACAGCACTCGGCGTCGGTGCGACCGCCACCGGCGGGAAGTCGAGATCCGCTCGGGCGCCGAAGGCGGGCGCAAAGGCACGGTCGATGGTCGTGCGGGGCGCGGCCGGGGCGCTCAAGGAGCTGGAGCGGACCCAGAAGAGCCGCGGGCGGCGCACCATCCTCGACTCCCTCGACCGGGCCCTGGTCGATCTCGCCGGCCTGTATCGCGACGTGCTCGCGGAGCAGCTCGGCGCGCCGGTCGACCCGATCCATGCCGACCATGCGGCCGAGGCTGCGGGCCTCGCGGCGGCCTCGACCCCGGAGCAGACGCTGCGGCGGCTGGAGGCCGTGCTCGCGACCCGGGCGGCCCTCGCCGACAACCCGGGCCTCGTCCCGCTGCTCGCAGTGGAGTCCCTGACCCTCGCCCTGCGCGACGGCTGACGCCGCCCGCGCCCGCTCGGCGCACTGCCGCCGGCGCCGGCGCCGGCGATGGCGATGGCGATGGCGATGGGGTCGGTATGGCAGAAACGGGCAGCCAAGTCGCACCTGGCGGCATACTGTGACCTGCGACGCAGATCACGCCGACGGGCGGCTCCGGCACGCCCCGCCCGACCCGGCGCTGCCGCGCACCGGGCCCGCCTCCCGCGCGGGCCATCATCACGGCCGGCCAGCCGGCCTGCGGGCCAAGGAAGGTGACGGGCCGGATGCCGATGATGTGCGCGGTGGCGTTTTCCCCTCGCGGCAAGCTCTACTACGCCGATCCGGGCGTCCACACACCCCGGGTAGGCGATCAGGTCCTCGTGCCCACCGACGATGGTCCCGAGGTCGCCACCTGCATGTGGGCACCGCAGTGGATCTCCGACGACATCGGCGGCCTGCCCGTGCTGGCGGGGCTGGCGCAGGCGGCGGACGTGCAGCGGGCGGAGCTGTCCCGGCGCCGGCGCGCCCGGGCGCGGGTCGCCGCGCGGCGGCTGGCGCGGGAGCACAACCTGCCGATGAAGATCGTCGGTGTCGACCACGTGCTGGACACCGGCGGATACACGATCTACTTCAGCGCGGAGGGCCGGATCGACTTCCGGGAGCTGGTCCGCGACCTGAACCGGACGCTGGCGGCGCGGGTGCGGCTGCGGCAGCTGTCCGCCCGGGACAGCGCCCGGGTGCAGGGCGGGATCGGCTCGTGTGGGCGTGACCTGTGCTGCGCGACGTTCCTCACCGATTTCGAGCCGGTGAGCCTGCGCATGGCCCGCGACCAGAACCTGGCCCTCAACCCGATGCGGATCAGCGGCGCCTGCGGCCGGCTGATGTGCTGCCTACGCTACGAGCACCCGCTGTACGAGGAGTTCGCCGGGGCCGTGCCCGCCGTCGGAGAACGGGCCTGCACTCCCCAGGGAGAGGGCCGGGTCGTGCGGCACGACGTGCCCCGCCAGCAGGCTGTGGTGGTGCTCGACGGCGGCGGGCGGACCTCCTGCGAACGAGCCGACGTATGCCCGTCCCGGCAGGCGCACGAGGCTGCCTACGCCCCGCCCAGGGCCGAGCCCCACCCGGATCCCGACCCCACGCCCTCCGGCACCGACCAGGCCGGCACCGACCGCGAGAGCGGAGCACGCCGAGGCACCGACCAAGGGGGGTCGGAGCACGAGGGGCCAGAGCACGAGGGGTCGGAGCACGACAGCGAGACAGGCGGCGAATCGGGACATGCCCGCCGGCGCTCCCGGCACCGCCACCGACCCTGAGCGATCTTCTCTGGCACGGTCTTCCGTGGCTCGATCGGGCCGCCCGGCGCCGCCCCGGTGTTCCCCGCGGCTCACGGGTCGAAGCGGTAGCCCATCCCGCGCAGGGTGGTCACCAGCCGCCGCTGCGGCGGCCGACCCTCCACCTTGGTACGCACCCGCCGGACGTGCTCGGTGACCGTGGCAGGGTCCTGGAAGCGGGTGCCCCAGACCTGCTCGAGCAGCTCCTCGCGGCTGAACACCCGTCGAGGGTGGCGCGCGAGGAAGGCCAGCAGCTCGTACTCGCGCGCGGTCAGGTCGATCCGCTCGCCGGCCACGGCGACCTCGCGGGCACGCAGGTCGATGGACACGTCGCCGTACACGAGCGGATCGTTGCCGTCCCCGCTGCGCTGGGGCGGCGGCTCGGCGGGCCGGCGGCGTAGCCGGGCCCGCACCCGCGCGACCAGCTCCCGCAGCGAGTAGGGCTTCACGACGTAGTCGTCGGCGCCCAGCTCCAGGCCGACCACCCGGTCGACCTCCTCGGCCCGCCCGGTGAGCATGATCACCGGCACCTCGCTCGTCTGGCGCAGGCGGCTCAGCACAGCGAAGCCGTCCATTCGCGGCATCGCGACGTCCAGAACGACCAGATCGATCTCAGTCGTCTGGAACAGCCGGAGGGCAGCTTCGCCGTCCGCCGCCTCCAGCACGCGATAGCCGAATCGTTCGAGGCTGCGCGCAAGTGCCACGCGAGATGCCTCATCGTCCTCAGCGACGAGGAGCGAGGCTCCTCGTGTCGCCGCTGCAGGTGCAGCGTCCCCGGCCCCGGTCATGGAGCGAAACCCTACGCATCCTCATCGGAACAACTGCAACCGGGGTAGCGGTTTGCGTCGTTCGACGGGCCGGGAGCCGAAAATTATGACAAAATCTGGATTAGGCGCAAACCGATTGTCACGTCAGTGTCTTCCTTCTTGGGCGCCCATGACAGCCTGGTGGGGTGGGATCGCCGGATCGTTCCGATTTCGGGCGCCCCGACCTCGCCAGATCGGCTCGGCTCCGGGCCGGGGGCCCGCCCCGGGCGGGAGTCCGAGCCGGGCTGCCGGCGCCCGCGCCACCGCGCGGCGCGCAGCCGGCCGAGTACCACCGGTCGGCACCGCGCGGGCATCTGGCATACTCGACCCGGGCCAGTGCGATCCTGGCCGATCGCCGGAGTAGCTCAGTGGCAGAGCAATCGCCTCGTAAGCGATAGGTCGCGGGTTCAATCCCCGCCTCCGGCTCACTCCCCTCCGAACGGGCCCTGACCGGCGCGGTGCGGTGCCGCGCGGTGCGACAGCCGGGCACGCTCGAGGCGGCGTGGGCGGCATCGACGGGTGCGACAATCGGCCTCATGACAGCGGACGTCACGATCCCCTCGTACGGCGTGCGCAACCGGGTGGAGCGCACCGGGCCGGCGATCCGGGCGGCGCTCGACCCCGAGCAGCGCGCCGAGTTCGAAGCCGACTTCCACGCAGCCGCCGTCGAAACCGACGACACTCTCGACCTGGCCCCGCTGCACCGCGTCATCGACCGCTGGTGGCCCCAGGCCGTGCTCTGCGCCAACCCGGAGATCCAGGCCGGCATCGACGCCGACCGTCGCCGCATCGCTGCCGGTGACCCGACCGTGATTGGCGAGGTCTGGTATCCGCCCGGCCATCCCCAAGCGCCACATGTGGCCTGATGACCGTCCACGGGGTCCGCTGGGTCGACTACGCCCGCGATCAGCGGGACAGTCTGCCCGCCGAAGCGCGCACGGCGCTCGACATCGCACTGCGGCGCCTTGTAGAGGATCCGCGCGGCCACAGCACGTACCGCAAACGAGACAACCAGTGGACAGCTACATTCAGTGATGGCTGGGGGCTCATCGTCTATACCATCGAAGATCGCTGGATCACGATCACGGTGCTCCGCGTGACGTGGCTGGACGGCTGATCCACCGCCGCTGGCCAGCTCCGCCGGAGGGCCGGCGCGAGGGGCGCCCCCTCATCCGCGAGGCCCGCGGGCCCGCGCATGAAGGGGCGTCGCCGTCGCGCCGGTCGGCGATCACGCAGACCTGGGCTCGACCTCCTGGTCGTGCCCGTCCACTCCGGCGCCCTCCGCCTCGCGCAGCCGCTTGATGGAGGCGAGAATCTCCCGCTCGGCCTCCTTGCGGTCCACCCAGGAGGCGCCCTCGACCGACTTGCCGGGCTCCAGGTCCTTGTAGACCTCGAAGAAGTGCTGGATCTCCAGCCGGTCGAACTCCGGCAGGTGCCGCAGATCCCGCAGGTGCTCCTGGCGGACATCGGCGACCGGGACGCACAGGACCTTGTCGTCCGGGCCCTTCTCGTCGGTCATCTCGAACATGCCGATCGTCCGGCACCGCACCAGGCAGCCCGGGAAGGTCGGCTCCTCCAGCAGGACCAGCGCGTCCAGCGGATCCCCGTCCCGCCCGAGGGTGCCCTCGATGAACCCGTAGTCCGACGGGTAGTGGGTGGAGGTGAACAGCATCCGGTCCAACCGGATGCGCCCGGTGTGGTGATCCATCTCGTACTTGTTGCGCTGACCCTTGGGGATCTCGATGGTCACATCGAACTCAAGGTCCACTCCGCTCCCTGTCTCCTTCATGCTCAGGCCGGCCCGGTCTGCGCCGGTCGGCCACCACGTGTGAACTGCTCGTCGGTCTCCGGCGGATGCCGGGGCTCGCATGCTCCGGCGACTGCCGGGGCACCGCGGCCGGGTGCCGCGCGCCGCGGCCACGCGCCGGACACCCGACGGACGCGGCGAAGTGTCGCGGACGACGACCGCCGCCCTCCCAGTGTCCCGGAAGCCACCTCCTGCCCGAGCCACCCGGTCGGCAACGCCACTACCCAGGCGCCGCCGCCACCGCCGCGGCCCCGCGGACGGCGCCGCGGCGCGGACCATCACGGGACGCGACCGGCGAACGGAGCCCGCCTCGCAGGCAGATGTTCCCCCCACCGGCCAGCGCGACCCGCCGGGCGAGCGGAAAGCTCGCTGGACGGCGGGCGGACGGCCCGGGCCCACCCGCTGGTCATCCGGACCGGCACGGGCCGGCTCACGGCTCGTGGCATACGGTGACACAGCGGAACGCGACGTGCCACCGAGGGCGCCAGCGCCCGGACCGCCGCGCATCCGCCCCTCGGCGGCGGCCCACACCGCCGCGGGCCGACACCTGCCGGGGACCCTCACCTGCCGGGGACCCTCACCTGCCGGGGACCCTCACCTGCCGGGGCCCTCACCTGCCGGGGCTGCGGCGCCGTCGGCGTGGCCCACCCGTCTTGCGTAGTGTCCGGGGGTGACGTCAGCCGCGCCGGTCGCTCGGACAGGGGCGCTCACCGCCCTCGTCGGCGCCCTTCTCGCCGGCTCCCTGTCCGCCAGTCCCGCCGCCGATCGCCCCGTACCGCCGGTCGCCGGGTCGGCCCGGGCGGGGGCCGCGGTCCTCGCGGGTCTGGACCCGGCCGCGCCCACGCCCCAGCCCGCGTCGGTCGGCGCCCGCCTTGCCGGGCCGCTCGGCGACCCCGTCCTCGCCGGGCCCGCCGCCTTGGTCGTCGACGGGTTGACCGGTCGCGTGCTGCTGGACAACCGCGCCCGCACACCGGCCGTGCCGGCGTCGACGCTCAAGACCGCGGTCGCCACGGCGGCGCTCGTCACGTTCCCGGATACCCGGTTGCGCACATCGGTGCTCTACAAACCGCCGGACAGCCAACCGCCGGACGGCCGACCGTCGGGGGCCGCCGGCCAAGCGCCCGGCGGCACGCTGTGGCTCGTGGGGGGCGGCGACCCGACGCTGACCGCGTCGTCCGAGACCGGCGGCTACCCGGCCTTCGCCCGGCTCTCCGATCTCGTCGCCCAGGTCCGGGCGGCCGGCATTACCTCGGTGTCCCGGGTGGTCGGCGACGGGTCGTTGTTCGTCGGCCCCGACCGGGCGCCGGGATGGCGTGACAACTACGTGACCGACGGCGACGTCACGCCGGTCTCCGCGCTGGAACTCGACGCGGGTCGCTCCGCCCCCGGCGCCAAGGGCCCGCGCAATCCCGCCCCCGCGGTGGCGGCGACGGCGGCGTTCGCCGGGGCGCTGGTGGCCGCCGGGATCCCGGTCGGCGCGGTCGGCACCGGGAGCGCCGAGGCGGGGGCGACCCGCGTCGCCGCGGTGGACAGCCCGCCGGTGCGGGTACTCGTCGAACGCATGCTCACCGAGTCGGACAACGACCTGGCGGAGAGCCTGGGCCGGCTGGTCGCCCGGCGGCGCGGCCTGCCGGCCTCGTTCGCCGGGGCCGCGAGGGCCGTGACCGACACGGTCACCGAACTCGGCATCCCCACCGCGGGGATGGCCCTCAACGATGTCAGCGGCCTGTCCACCACCGATCTGATCGCGCCCGCCACCCTGGTGGCGCTGCTGAGAGCGGCGGTCCTGCCCACCCGACCCGCCCTGCGCACCGTGCTGACCGGGCTACCGGTGGCCGGTTTCTCCGGCACCCTGAACGACCGATACGCCACCACGGACACGGCGCCGGGCGCGGGTGACGTCCGGGCCAAGACCGGCACACTGCGCAACGTCAGCAGCCTCGCCGGCCAGCTCGTCGACGCCGATGGGCGGCTGTTGCTGTTCGCCTTCCTGTCCCCGGCGGAGGAGGGGGGCGGCACCAAGGCCGCGCTCGACCGGGTCGCGGCGGCGCTCGCCGGCTGCGGCTGCCCCGCGCTGGTACCGGTCGCACGCGCCGCGCCGACCGGCCCGGCCCGCTGAGCCTGCGGCGATCCCGGAAACGACCCGTCACGGCCCGGCCGGCGCCGCGCCACGCCGCGGTGAGGGCGTCGGTGAGGGCGAGGGCGAGGGCGTGGGCGAGGGCGACGCGGGAGCAGAGCGCGGGCCGGCCCGGTACGCTCGGATTCGTGGACGCCGAGCTGGTCGACTGGGAACTCGCCGTGACGACGGCGAGAAGGCTGGTCCGCCCCGGCCCACAGATCACCCGGGAGCAGGCCGGCGAGGTCGTCGCCGAGCTCCGCCGCCTCGCGGTGGAGGCCGAGCGGCACGTGGAGGACTACACCCACCTCGCCCCTGCCGGTGCCATCACCCCCATCAACGTGGTCGACCGGCCCGAATGGGTTCGTTCCAACGTCGCCGGCCTGCGAGTGCTCACCACCCCGCTGCTCGGCAAGCTGTCCGACCAGCAGCGCGGCACCTTCTCCACGGCCGTCGGCCGGCGGGTCACCGGTATCCAGCTCGGCACGGCGCTGGCCTACCTCGCCGGCAAGGTGCTGGGCCAGTACGAGGTGTTCCTGCCACCCGAGGAGTACCTCGCCGGCCCCGACGGGCCGGCCACGCCGGACGCGGTCGGCCGGCTGAGCCTGGTCGCCCCGAACATCGCCCACGCCGAGGCCACGATGGGCGTCGTGCCGCGTGACTTCCGGATGTGGGTCTGCCTGCACGAGCAGACCCATCGGACCCAGTTCACCGCCGTGCCGTGGCTGCGGTCCCACCTCGAGTCCGAGATCACCGCGTTCATCGAGGCCACCGATCTCGATCCGGACGTCCTCGCGGNCCGGGTCCGCTCGGCGGTGGCCGCGGTGCGCGGGGCCGTGTTCGACCGCGGCGCCGACAGTCCGAGCGTGGTGGAGGCGCTCCAGACCCCGGCCCAGCGGGCGGTGCTCGACCGGCTGCAGGCGATCATGACGTTGCTGGAGGGCCACGCGGACCAGGTGATGGATGCCGTGGGGCCCAGGGTGGTTCCCACCGTCGCCGACATCCGGTCGAAGTTCGAGGGCCGCCGCGACGGCGGGTCGCCGCTCGACCGGTTCATCCGCCGCCTGCTCGGGCTGGATCTCAAGCTCCAGCAGTACCGCCAGGGCGGCGCCTTCGTGCGGGCCGTCGTCGCCGAGGCCGGGGTGCGGGGCTTCAACACCGTCTGGGAGTCGCCGACGACGCTGCCGACCCGCGCAGAGCTGGCCGATCCCACCGCATGGATGCAGCGCGTCCTGGGCAGTCGCCCGTCGATCTCGGCGTGACGGCCGTGGTCCGCGGGGCGCTCACCGGCGCGGCCGGCCACCGGCCCACGCGGTGACCCGATCCGCCACCGGCGGTGATCACTACGGTGAGGCGGCCGGGCCGGTGGACGGGGCGGCAGGCGGCCCACTCGACCCGACGGCGCGGACGACGCGGCCCGGTCGGGCGCCGGATCCCGCGGTGGCCGCGGTCCGGTTCGCGGTCCGCAACGCGGTCGCCGATCTCGACCCGGGCGAGCTGGTACTGGTTGCCTGCTCCGGCGGGCCGGACTCGATGTCGCTCGCCGCGGCGCTCGCTTTCGTTGCCCCCCGCCGGGCCCTGCGGGCCGGTCTGCTGGTGGTTGATCACGGCTGGGATCCCACCTCGACCGAGCGCGCGCACGGCGTCGCCGAGCTTGGGGAGGCCCTCGGGCTGCGCCCCGTGGAGGTGCTCACCGCGCACGCACCGCGCTCGGAGGGCGCCGCGCGCGATGCCCGCCGCGGCGCGCTGCTGGCCGCGGCGGCCCGGTTGGGCGCCCGGGCCGTACTGATCGGTCACACCCTGGACGACCAGGCCGAGACGGTGCTGCTACGGCTCGCGCGGGGCTCGGGGGCCCGCTCGCTCGGCGGAATGCGCCCGCGCGACGGCCTGCTGCGCCGCCCCCTGTTGGGCCTGCGCCGCGCGCAGACCCGGGCCGCCTGCCTCGCCGAGCGGCTGTCGGTCTGGGACGATCCGACCAACCAGGACCCGGCGTTCGCCCGGGCGCGGGTGCGCCACCGGGTTCTGCCGCTGCTGGAGGCCGAGCTCGGGCCGGGCATCGCGGAGTCGCTGGCCCGCGGGGCCGAGTTGCTGCGGGCCGACGCGGACGCGCTGGACGCGACCGCCGCCGACGCCTACGCCACGGCCGTCACCGCCCCCGGCGGCCCGCCCGCGGGCCCGAGGACCGGTCCGATCCCCGCTGCGGGCCCGGGTCCGGCCGGCGGCGAGGTCGGCTTCGCGGTGGCGACCCTCGCCGCCCTTCCCGCCGCGATCCGCGGGCGGGTGCTGCGCCGGGCCGCCCTCGACGTCGGCGCCTCGGCGTCGGCGTTGCGCGCCGAGCATGTCTGGGCGGTGGAGGAACTGGTGACGCGGTGGCGCGGCCAGAAGCCCGTGCCACTGCCGGGCGGTGTCCTCGCCCGGCGCTGGGCGGACCGGATCACACTCTCCGGACCGGTGGCTCCGCCGTGGCCACCCGCCGGACCCGCCGGCCGCGGGCCGGATCTCGCCGCAGCGGCGTATTTCGAGGAGGACGATCAGGTGAGCCAGGCCGCGACGACGACGCCCGATGCCGGCAGCCCCCACGAGGGCCCGCCGGCGGCCGCCACGCATCCCGACATCGACGAGGTTCTCGTCACCGCCGACGAGATCGCCGCGAAGATCGCGGAGCTTGCGGCCCGTGTCGACGCCGACTACGCCGGCCGGGAGATCCTCCTGGTCGGCGTGCTCAAGGGCGCCGTGATGGTGATGGCGGATCTCTCCCGGGCCCTCGCCGTGCCGCTGACCATGGAGTTCATGGCGGTGTCGTCGTACGGCTCGTCGACCTCCTCCTCCGGGGTGGTGCGCATCCTCAAGGACCTGGACCGCTCGATCGAGGGCCGCGACGTGCTCGTCGTCGAGGACATCATCGACTCCGGGTTGACCCTGTCGTGGCTGCTGAAGAACCTGCGCTCGCGCGGGCCCGCCTCGCTGGAGGTGCTGGCCCTGTTCCGTAAACCGGAAGCGATCACGGTCGACGTCGACGTCCGGTACGTCGGGTTTGACATTCCCAGCGCCTTCGTCGTCGGGTACGGCCTTGATTACTCCGAGTACTACCGCACGCTCCCCTTTGTCGGCACCCTGACGCCCGCGGCAATCGAGCGCGGGGCCCCGGCCTGAGCCAGCCGACGCGGCCGCACGGCCCCGGCGCCGCGGGGCGCACCCCCGTGCGGCACCGGATCGTCCGGCCCGGAACAGTGCGGCCCGCCGGTCCGTTGGTCGGATGTACGCGCGGTGAGATGCGCGCACCGGCGGTACCCTCGGCACAAGGGAATCCCGATCGAGGGCAGCACACACGTCAGGAGGGTGGAGCGCTCGTGTCCGGCGCTCCAGACAGATGACTCCAAGAAGAATCTTCCGCGGCTGGGTGCCACTGCTGCTCCTGGTCCTGTTCGTGATCATTCTCACGACGGGTGTCCTCTCGGGTCCCAGTGAGTACGGCAAGCGAGACCTGAACTTCGTCCAGCAGCAGATCGACGAAGGCCAGGTGACGAAAGCCAAGATCGAGGACTCCAAGCAGCTCATCCAGATCCAGACGAAGGACGGCCGGAAGTTCGAGTCGTCCTATGTCACCGAACAGGGTGTCGTTCTGGCCAACGAGCTGCGGAACAAGCGCGTCGCCTACGACGTCTCCGTCGATCGCGGAAACATCCTGGTCTCCCTCCTGCTCAACCTGCTGCCCGTGCTGCTCGTGGTCCTGCTGCTGTTCTTCTTCATGAACCAGATGCAGGGCGGCGGCAACCGGGTCATGAACTTCGGTAAGTCCAAGGCCAAGCTGGTGAGCAAGGACACGCCGAAGACGACGTTCTCCGACGTGGCCGGCGCGGACGAGGCGATCGAGGAGCTCCAGGAGATCAAGGAGTTCCTGGAGAACCCGAGCAAGTTCCAGGCGATCGGCGCGAAGATCCCCAAGGGCGTCCTGCTCTACGGGCCGCCGGGCACCGGCAAGACCCTGCTGGCCCGGGCCGTCGCCGGCGAGGCGGGCGTGCCGTTCTACTCGATCTCGGGTTCCGACTTCGTCGAGATGTTCGTCGGTGTCGGCGCCAGCCGGGTCCGGGACCTGTTCGAGCAGGCCAAAGCGAACGCGCCGGCGATCATCTTCGTCGACGAGATCGACGCCGTCGGCCGCCACCGCGGGGCCGGGCTCGGCGGTGGCCACGACGAGCGCGAGCAGACCCTCAACCAGCTTCTCGTCGAGATGGACGGGTTCGACGTCAAGGGCGGCGTCATCCTCATCGCGGCGACGAACCGGCCCGACATCCTCGACCCGGCCCTGCTGCGGCCCGGCCGCTTCGACCGCCAGATCGTCGTCGACCGGCCGGACCTGCTCGGCCGCGAGGCCATCCTGCGGGTGCACGCCAAGGGCAAGCCGATCGGTCCGGACGCCGACCTGATGGTTATCGCCCGACGCACCCCGGGCTTCACCGGCGCGGACCTGGCGAACGTGCTCAACGAGGCCGCCCTGCTGGCCGCCCGGTCCAACCTCAAGTTCATCTCCTCGGCGCTGCTGGAGGAGTCGATCGACCGGGTGATGGCCGGGCCGGAGCGCAAGACCCGGGCGATGAGCGACAAGGAGAAGAAGCGCATCGCCTACCACGAGGGCGGGCATGCCCTCGTCGCGCACGCACTGCCGAACTCCGACCCGGTGCACAAGGTCACGATCCTGCCCCGGGGCCGCGCACTCGGCTACACGATGCAGCTCCCGCTGGAGGACAAGTACCTGTCGACCCGTTCGGAGATGCTGGACCGGCTCGCCGTGCTCCTCGGCGGCCGCACCGCCGAGGAACTGGTGTTCCACGACCCCACCACGGGCGCCAGCGACGACATCGAGAAGGCGACGCAGATCTCCCGGGCGATGATCACCCAGTACGGGATGAGCGACAAGCTCGGCGCGATCAAGTTCGGCACCGAGAACAGCGAGGTCTTCCTCGGCAAGGAAGTCGGGCACCAGCGCGACTACTCCGAGGAGGTCGCCAGCGAGATCGACGTCGAGGTCCGCCGGCTCATCGAGGCGGCGCACGACGAGGCGTGGGAGATCCTGGTCACCTACCGCGACGTCCTCGACAACCTCGTGCTGCGGCTGATGGACACCGAGACGCTGAGCAAGGACGACGTCGCCGAGGTCTTCGCGACCGTGCAGAAGCGACCGGTGCGCGGCATCTACACCGGCGTCGGTCGGCGCATCCCCTCGGATCGCCCGCCGGTACAGACCCCGGCCGAGCTGGGGCTGGTCCCCACCGGCGTCGCCGACCTGGTGAAGGACCCCGGTCACGGCAACGGGGCAACCGGTCGCCCGGGCAACGGTGCGCCGAGTGCACCCGGGGCGGATCCGGCCGGACACGGTAACCCGGTCGGTCCCGGCGGAAACGGGAATGGCGGCCCGGGTGGGCACGGTTACCCCCAGGGTCAGGGTTACCCGCAGGGGCCAGGCTATCCGCAGGGGCCGGGTTCACCGGCTCCGACCGGTGGCGAGGGCCCGCCCGAGGGGCCGCGCATCGCCAACCCGTGGGCCCCGCCGAGCTGGCCGAACGACGACGACAGGAGACGCCGTTGACGTCCGATTCCCCCGAGGTGTTCACGGATGAGCGGGTGGGCTCCGGCGCGTCGCCAGAGGTGAACGGCACCGCATCGGATGGCTTCGGCGTTCCCGACCCCAGCGCCCTCGGCATCAGCGCGACCACCGCCACGGCGGCTCCCCCGGCCTCGCCGATCCGGGATCGGCGCAGACCGCAGCAGGTGCGCCCCTTCGATCACGATCGGGTGGCGCGTGCCGTGCGCGAGCTGCTCATCGGGATCGGTGAGGACCCGGACCGGGAGGGCCTGCGCAAGACGCCGGACCGGGTCGCCCGGGCCTACCGGGAGGCGGTGGAGGGTCTGGGGCGGGAACCGTCCGAGGTGCTGACCACCGTCTTCGACGAGGGTCACGACGAGATGGTGCTGGTCCGCGACATCGATTTCTCGTCGCTGTGCGAGCACCACCTGGTGGTGTTCTCCGGCCGGGCGCACGTCGCGTACATCCCGAACGACCGGGGCCAGATCACCGGCCTGTCCAAGCTGGCGCGGCTGGTCGATCTCTACGCTCGCCGGCCGCAGGTCCAGGAGCGGCTGACCTCCCAGGTCGCCGACGCCCTCGTCGACGTCCTGGAACCGCGGGGCGTGATGGTCGTCGTCGAGGCAGAGCACCTGTGCATGTCGATGCGAGGGGTGCGCAAGCCGGGGGCCACGACGGTGACCTCGGCGGTGCGCGGCCAGTTCCTCAGCACGGCGACGCGCAGTGAGGGCATGTCGCTGATCCTCGGCAGCCGCCGCTGACCCACCCGGTCACCCGGACTCAAGGCCCCAGGCCACCGGGTGACCGGTCCCGGCGGCGGTGTTACAGCCGGCAGGCCTGGATGCCGGAGACCAGGATCCCGCGGGCGCCCAGATCCCACAGGTCGTCCATCGTCCGGTTGACCTCCGCGCGGGGCACCATCGCCCGCACGGCGACCCAGTCCTCCCGCTNCAGCGGAGAGATCGTCGGCGATTCGTAGCCGGGCGTGATGTCACACGCCTTCTCCAGCACCGCGCTCGGCACGTCGTAGTCCATCATCACGTATCGCCGCGCGACAAGGACGCCCTGCACACGGCGCAACAGCCGCTCGTGCGCCGTGGACAGCTCCGCCCCCCGCTTGGCGATAATGATCGCTTCGGACCGCAGGACCGGCTCGCCGAGCAGCTCCAGCCCGGCGGCCCGCAGCGTGCGGCCGGTCTCGACCACGTCGGCCACCGCGTCCGCGACCCCGAGCCGCACCGCCGTCTCCACCGCGCCGTCGAGGGTCACGATGCTCGCCGGGGTGATACCGCGGCCGGCCAGATCCGCCCGCACCAACGCCGGGAACGACGTGGCGATCCGCCGGCCCTGCAGCTCCGCCACGTCCGCGAGCGTGCCCTCCGGGGCGGCGTAGCGGAAGGTGGCGTGCGCGTAGCCGAGCGGTAGCAGCTCCGCCGCGGCGGCGTTGCTGTCGAGGAGTAGATCGCGACCGGTGATGCCGAGATCGAGGCGGCCCGAACCGACGTACACGGCGATGTCGCGCGGGCGCAGAAAGAAGAACTCGATGTCGTTCTCGACATCGGTGATGACCAGCTCCGCGGACTCGCGCCGGGCGTTGTAGCCGGCGTCGGCGAGCAACTGGCTGGAGGCCGCGGACAGCGACCCCTTGTTAGGAACCGCAATACGAAGCATCGTCACTACTCAGCGTCTACAGGAAAGGACAGGGGCGTGATCACAGGTGGGAGTATACGTCGTCCAGGGAAAGACCCAGGGAAATCATGAGGAGCTGACTCCAGTACAGCAACTGGGAGATCTCCTCGGCCGCCCTCTCGCGGCCTTCGTACTCGGCCGCCATCCAGGCCTCGGCGGCCTCCTCGACGAGTTTCTTACCGAGATGATGAACGCCCTTGTCGAGGGCGGCGACCGTACCGGAGCCGGGCGCCCGGCGCTGCCATTTCTCGGCGACCTCGGCGAAGAGTTCGTCGAATGTCTTTCCGCTGGCTGTATTCGCGCCGACGGCGGTGGGCGTGCTGCCGATCGTCGCGTCGGGATCGCCGGCGGCCCCGACGGGACGGTGCGGATCGCCGTCCGCACCGGGTCGGGAGAGACGCCCGGACGGCGGCGACCCGGGCCGATCGGCAGGAACCATGTTCGGCATGCTACCTGTCACCGCGCCGTCGGCCGCCCCACCGAACATCGCCACCGGTCGCGGACACCGACGACCACTGTCGGAGGTGGGCGCAGCGCGCCGGCACCGCCTCCCGGCCAGGCACGATGCTGGCGGATTGCGCCGACTGTGCGGCGCGTTGCTGGTTGACTGGGTCACTGTGTTCCCGCCTGCCCTCGTCGCCACGGATCTGGACGGGACGCTGATCCGTAGCGACGGCACCGTCTCGGCACGCACCCGCGCGGCCCTGCGGCGGGTGGAGCGGTCCGGCGCGACCGTCGTGTTCGTCACCGGGCGGCCGAGCCGGGTGATGGCGGGTGTCGTGGCGCAGACGTCGGCCTCCGGCCTCGCCATCTGCGCGAACGGGGCGCTCGTGTTCGACCTGGATTCAGGCGTTCCGGTCAGCCACCGGTTTCTCGAGCAGGCCACGGCGCTGCGGTTGGCCCGTGCCATCCGCGCCGCGGTGCCGGACGCCGTGTTCGCCGTGGAGAGCGGCGTCCGGTTCGGCCGGGAACCGGCCTTCGAGACGATGTGGCCGGATCCCGAGGAACTGGTCGCGGCGTTCCCCGAGCTGCTGCTGGCCCTGCCGGCGACGAAGCTGCTGGTTCGGCGGGGTGGTCAGCCGTTCACCGAGGTGTACGACGTGATCGTCGAGCTCGCCGGAACGGACGCCGTCGTCACCACGTCGAGCGTGGACCTGGTGGAGATCGCCGGGCCGGGGGTGTCCAAGGCCGTGGCACTGGCGGAGCTCGCCGCCGAGCGGGGGATGACCGCCCGCGACGTCATCGCCTTCGGCGACATGCCGAACGACCTGCCGATGTTCGCCTGGGCCGGGTACTCGGTCGCCGTTGCCAACGCCCATCCGGACGTCCTCGCCGCCGCCGACGAGGTCACCGCGTCGAACGACGAGGACGGGGTCGCGATCATCCTGGAGCGGCTGTTTCCGGCGGTGGGTTGAGTTCCCCCCCCAGGGCGGGTTCGGCCGGCGCGGCGGCGGCGGCGCTCGCGGCGCCGGGGTCGATCGCGGTGCCGGTGCCGGTGGCGGGGCGGCGGGGCGCGAGGAGTTCGGCGTAGCTGCGCGTGTACCCCGCGAGAATCTCGTCGAGATCGGGCGCGGTCAGCGCCGCATACTCCTCGAAGATCTTCGCGTAGATCCGGACCTGGTCCGGATGGCNGAATCCCGTGGCTTCCAGCGTCTCCACCACGACCAGGCTGTCATCCAGAATCGTGAATCCCTGCACGTGCGGGTACTCCAGCTCGGCCGAGCTCGGCACGATCCGTACCGTGACGTTGTCCAGCTCCGCCACCGCGGCAATCCGCTTGATCTGTGCGATCATGTACTCCGGCGGCGCGAAACGGTTACCGAGGACCGACTCCATCAGGATGAACTCGAACCGCCGGGTCGCGTCGTAGAGCAGATTCTGCCGCCTGATCCGCAGGCTGACCTTCTCCGCGGTCCGCTGGTACCACGCACCCTCGTCGCCGCCGATGGTGATGCGGTGATAACCGTTCACGACCCGGCGGGCGTATTCGCTGATCTGAATCAGCCCGGGCAGCAGGATCGGCTCGAACTCACGGATGAGGGTTGCCTCCCGCTCGGCGTCGAGGATCTCCTCCTGGTCGAGGCTGATGCCCTGCCGCCGGGTCTCCACCCCGGCGGCGGCGCGCCGACGCGGCGCCCGGCGGGCTGCGGTCGACTGCAGCCGCTCCGCGAGGTCCACGAGATGGCGGACGAGATCGGGTGGGGCCTGCAGGGTCCGGGCGATCCGCTCGACATCGGCGGGGCTGGGCCGGAGCAGACCGTTCTCGATCTTGGAAATCGTGCTCTGGCTGATGCCGACGGACGACGCGAGCGCCTGGCCGGTCATCGCGCGGGAGTGGCGTAGCTGTGCGAGTTCGACCCCGAGGCGGGCCGGCGGCGTGTCGTCGGACGCAGTCGCCGCCGGGGGCGCACCCTCGCCCTCCATGATCACCTCCGAGGTAGGTCCGTCCCCACCGGCCACCACGGGCGCCCCGACGGCTACGCCTGCGCCGGCGCCGGCAGCCCGCGCGCGGCCGCCAGGAACACGCTGCGGGGGATGCGCANCAACGCCTCGCCGGGGGGCACCTCGCCCGTCGGGATCCGCTGGTCCACCACCGCGTATCCCTGGACGAAGATGTCCTCATCCTCATCGTTCACGTACACCGTGGGACAGTTCGCGCTGGCACACGACGCACTGGCCACCGGGACGAGCCGCATCGCTCCTACCTCTCTGCACCACTGCGCTTCATCCTAGGGATCACCCCCGAGTCAGGACATAGCACAGTAATAACGATCAGATCTACGGCGGCGACACGAATATTCCGACCACTTGCGGCATATCGTCACTCAAGCGTGACGAGCTGACGCCGGAGGCCCTAACCGAACGTCACCGATGCTCGGTGAATCCCATCTTCCAGTAGGCGCTGCCGCCACCTCAAGCAATTCCATCACTACAGAGAGTGGCGAAACGCGGTGACACAACGCCGTGCGGGACCACCGCAAATAGTACCGAAACGCGTGAACTAGCAGTTCCTTCGGGCTACCCGTTCACGGGGAGTGGGAACGGAACGTTAGGGCGATGACGACGACGACCCCGGCTCGTCGACTACACCGAGTAGTGCTGCGAATATTTTGAGACTCCGTCGGGGAAGTCGGCTCCGGACGCGGACCGCGTCGAGTTCCGCCCGCCGACGCCAGGTGATGAAGACCGGACCCCGGTTTGCCCCCCGACGGTCCGGCGGCCGCGGGTACGCCCCTTCGGAGCACCGCAGGAAGGGGCCCACGTCCTTCGCCCCGACGCACTCCGGCGGAGCCGGAGGCGGGTCCCCTGCCCGGACGCACGCGAGCCGCAACGATTCTGGCTCGATCATGAATATTCAGAAATTCCCTTGAGATTCGGATCATCGTGCCGGATGATTCGGACTGGAGCATCCCGTCGGCCGACGGTCCCACGGCCCCGGGTCCTCTCCGGTGGCCTCCGGCCGCCGCTCCGGCAGTCTCCCCTCGTCGCCTCGACCGACACTTCGCCTCGACCGACACGGGGGTTCGACCGACACGGGGCCTGACCGACACGGGGGCCTGACCGACAGGAGGGAAGGCCGCATGTGCATCCCCAGCCGGCCCTGTGCGGCTCTCCTCGGCGCCCCGCGCACCTGGCCGCTGTTGCTGGGCTGGGCGATGGTCACGATCCTGATGGTGGTCGTCAAGGCCCTCGCGCACGCCCGGCACGGTCGTCGCGGCCGGGCTCGCGTCCCGCGGGCGGCCGGAACGCCGGGCACCCGGCGGGTTGCGCCGCCCGCGTGGTCCGCTGCTGACGTCCGGCGCTTCGACCCGGCCGCATTCGAGCCTCTCGCGGACCGGATGTCCTGCCTGCTGCGTGTCTTCCTCGCCGCCGCCGTCCCCAGGCCGGACCGACCCGCCCGACTCGACCTGCGCGCCCCCGCGACGACCTGGTTCGTCGACGCCTTCACCGCCGCCTCGGACCTGCTCGTCGGCCTGAGCCAGGCCGATCACCCCGAGACCCTGGCCGCCGCCGTTCGGGAGGCCGAACGGCGGTGGGAGCTGATCGACGCGTGGAGCCGCGAGACGGCCGAGTCCACGGGCGGTCCCCCGACGCCGCCGGGGCCGGCCGGATCCGGCCACCTCCGTCCGGACGATCCCGACTCCACCGATCACCTGCGGTAACCGAGGTGCGGCCACCGAGCCGCCCTCGGCCACGCGGTGTCGACGGTGGGCGCCCCCACGACACCGCCCACCCGGGTCGGCGCCCCATCGGTCGCCCGCGCGGGCCAGGATAGGGACATGGCGACACCCGTCCATCAGGACCCGGCCGCATCCGGCCTGCCGGCGCACGAGATCGACGCGGAGTTCCTCGCGCTGCCGCGTTCCACGCTCGCGGACGCGGCCCTGCAGACCGCACGCGATCTCGGCGCCACCCATGCCGACATCCGCATCGAACGGCTGCGGGACTCCTCACTGTCCTTCCGCGACGCCGCTCTGGAAAGCCGGCACGAGGGCGCCACCCTGGGCCTCGCGGTGCGGGTCGTGCACGCCGGAACCTGGGGTTTCGCGGCCGGCGTCGACCTCACCCCGGACGAGGCGGTCCGGCTGGCCCACGAGGCCGTCGAGATGGCGCGGGTGGCGGCCCCGCTGAACTCCGAGCCCGTCGAGCTCGCCCCGGAACCGGCGCACTCCGACGCGGTCTGGGTGTCGGCATACGCCGCCGACCCCTTCGCCATCGACGCGCGGGAGCGGATCGAGCGGGTCGGGGGGCTGTGTCGCACCCTGTTCGCCGCGAACGACGTCGACCACGTCGAGGGCCGGTTCGGCGCCGTGATGGAGAACAAGTACTACGCGGATCTGACCGGCACCTCGACGACCCAGCAGCGGGTGNGGGTGCTCTGCCAGATCGAGGCGACGCGCGTCGACCCGGGCGGCGGGTTCGAGACCATGCGCACCATCGCCCCGCCCGTCGGCCGGGGCTGGGAGTGGATGGTGGCGGGGCCCGCGGCGGGCTGCTGGGACTGGGATGGCGAGATCGCCCTCATCCCCGGGCTGCTGGCGGAGAAGGCCAAGGCGTCCTCGGTCGAACCCGGCCCGTACGACCTGGTGATCGACCCGTCGAACCTGTGGCTGACGATCCACGAGTCCGTCGGCCACGCCACCGAGCTCGACCGGGCGCTGGGCTACGAGGCGGCCTACGCCGGCACGTCGTTCGCCACCCTGGACCAGCTCGGCGCCCTGCGCTACGGCTCACCGGCGATGACGATCACCGGGGACCGCACGGCCCTGCACGGGCTGGCCACCATCGGCTACGACGACGAGGGCGTGCAGACCCGCCGGTTCGACATCGTGCGCGACGGCACCCTCGTCGGCTACCAGCTCGACCGGGCGATGGCGGCCCGCAACGCGAGCGTGCTCGGGGTGGAACGCTCCAACGGCTGCGCCTTCGCCGACTCCCCCGGCCACGTGCCGATCCAGCGGATGGCGAACGTGTCCCTGCTGCCCGCGCCCGGCGGCCCCTCGACCGAGGAACTGATCGGCCGGGTCGACCGTGGGATCTACATCGTCGGCGACAAGAGCTGGTCGATCGACATGCAGCGGTACAACTTCCAGTTCACCGGGCAGCGGTTCTACAAGATCCGTTCCGGGCGCATCGTCGGCCAGCTCCGCGACGTCGCCTACCAGGCGACGACGACGGACTTCTGGGGTTCGCTGGAGGCCGTGGGCGGCCCGCAGACGTACCTGCTCGGCGGCGCGTTCAACTGCGGCAAGGGGCAGCCCGGCCAGGTCGCGGCGGTCAGCCACGGCAGCCCGGCCGCACTGTTCCGCGGCGTCAACGTCCTCAACACGCGGCGGGAGGCCGGCCGATGAGCCAGGTGACCGGAGCGGACACCCCCCGGGCCGCACAGGCCGGACGGGCCGACCGGGCGGGCGCGGTGCCCGCGGCGGCCCACGAGATCGTCGAACGCGCCCTCGCGCTGTCCCGCGCGGACGGCTGCGTGGTGATCGCCACCGAGTCCAGCTCGGTGAACCTGCGCTGGGCCACCAACACCCTGACCACGAACGGGGCGAGCCGAGACCGGTCGATCACCGTCGTCAGCGTCGTCGGCCGCTCGTTCGGGGTGCGCACCGCCTCCACGATCGACACCCCGGCCGGCGGCGGGCGGGGCGCACGGCCTGGGGACCTGCCGCATCCCACCGACGCCGACGGCCTCGCCGAGCTCGTCCGCGCCGCCGAGGACGCCGCCCGCGAGGCGGCGGACGCCGAGGACTACGCCGACCTGCTCGGGCCCGCCACCGCCGGGCTGACCGGGGGCGCCGGGCCGGTCGCGGGCGGCGGCGCCTTCACCGACCCGGCGGCCCGCACCGGCACGGGGGTGTTCGCCGCCTTCGCCCGAGACCTCGCCGAGGCGTTCGGAGCCGCGCGGGCGCAGGGCCGGCGGCTGTTCGGCTTCGCCCAGCACGACGTGACCACCACCTGGCTGGGCACGTCCACCGGCCTGCGGCTGCGCCACAGCCAACCGACAGGCAGCGTCGAGTGGAACGCCAAGAGCGGCGTGCCAGGCGGCTCGGTGTGGCACGGGCAGTCCACCCACGACTTCAGCGACGTGGACGTGGCCGCGACGGACGCGGCGCTGCGCTCCCGGCTGGCCTGGTGCGAGCGGTCGGTGGAGCTGCCCGCGGGTCGCTACGAGACGCTGCTGCCCCCCTCCGCGGTCGCCGACCTGATGATCGACCTGTACTGGTCGGCCGCCGGCCGGGACGCCGCCGAGGGCCGCACGGTGTTCAGCCGGCCGGGCGGCGCAACCCGGATCGGCGAGGCGATCGGGCCAGCGGGGCTGCGGCTGTTCAGCGACCCCGCGGACCCGGAGCTGGCGACGACCCCGTTCGTCACCGCCGCGTCGTCGTCATCGATGTCGAGCGTGTTCGACAACGGGCTGGCGCTCGGAGCGACCGACTGGATCCGCGACGGCGCGCTCTCCGCGCTCGTGCAGACCCGCGCCTCGGCCCGCGCCACGCAGAGCCCGGTCACTCCGATCATCGACAACCTGGTTCTGGACGCGGGGGGCTCCGCGTCGCTCGAGGAGATGATCGCCTCGACTCGGCGCGGCCTGTTGCTGACCAGTCTGTGGTATATCCGCGAGGTCGATCCGGAGGTCCTGCTGCTGACCGGGCTGACCCGTGACGGCGTCTACCTCGTCGAGAACGGCGAGGTCACCGGGGCGGTGAACAACTTCCGGTTCAACGAGTCGCCCGTGGACCTGCTGGGCCGCACGGCGCAGATCGGCGCGGCCACCCGCACCATGGCCCGCGAGTGGGCGGACTGGTTCACGCTCACCCGGATGCCACCGATGCGGGTGCCGGACTTCAACATGAGCTCGGTCAGCCCGGCGAACTGACCGCCGGACCGCCCGCGGGCGCGGGCGCCATCACAGGTAGGCGCCGCGCCCGAACGTCTCACCGCCGGGCTGCTGTTGCTGCTGCCCGCTCGGCAGCGCCCGGCGGCGCATCTCGTCGAGCTGAGCCCGGGCCGCCATCTGCTGGGCGAACAGCGCCGTCTGCAGGCCATGGAACAGGCCCTCCAGCCAGCCGACGAGCTGCGCCTGAGCGATCCTGAGCTCGCCGTCCGACGGGGTGTGGCCCTCGTCGAAGGGCAGCGACAGCCGCTCCAGCTCGGCCCGCAACTCCGGGGCCAGCCCGTCGGAGAGCTCGCGGATCGAGCTGCGATGGATCTCCCGCAGCCGGACGCGACTGGCGTCGTCCAGCGGCGCGGCGCGCACCTCCTCCAACAACTGTTTGATCATCGTGCCGATGCGCATCACCTTGTCGGGCTGGGAGACCAGCTCGGCCACGGGGTTGTCGCCGGCCGGCTCCGCCTCCTGCCCGTCGGCCGAGGTCACCGACCTGGCCGGCCGGCCGAGCACCGTCTGCGGGCCGTCGTGCAGGGCCCCGTCGGGCCCGACAATCACGACGCGGGGTTCCGGTTGATCCGTCATGACCCCTATCCTGCCCCGTTCGGGCGCGCCACACGGCGCCGATGCGACGTCGGCCGCCCGGCCGTGACCCGGCCGTGACCCGGCCGCGGGCAGCGACAACCGGCCGCGGTCCGCCACCGTCAGCGCGGAATGGTGAGGATCACCTTGCCGACATGTCCAAGATCGGCCACATGCCGATGCGCCGCCACCACTTCGGTGATCGGGAGCACCCGGTCGATCACCGGTCTGATCGCGCCGCGTTCGATCGCCGGCCAGAACTCGGCGCGGACCCCGGCGATGATCTCGGCCTTCTCCGCCGCCGGCCGGGCACGCAGCGACGCGGCATGCACCGCCGCCCGCTTGGTGAGCAGAGCCCCGAGATTGAGCTCGCCCTTCACCCCGCCCTGCAGGCCGATGACGACCAGCCGCCCGCCGACGGCGAGCAGCGACACGTTGCGCGGCAGGTAGGCCGCGCCCATGTTGTCGAGGATGACATCCGCCCCGTGGCCCTCGGTGGCCTTGCGGATCACCTCGACGAAGTCGGAGTCCCGGTAGGACACGGCCACGTCCGCGCCGAGCTCCCGGACCCGGGCCAGCTTCGCCGCGGAGNCGGCGGTGGTGGCGATGACCGCCTCCGGCCGCAGCGCGCGGACCGCCTGGATCGCGAACGTGCCGATCCCCGACGCGCCACCGTGCACGCAGAAGACCTCACGGTCGCGCAGGTCGGCGATGCCGAACACGGTCGAGTAGACGGTGGCCGCGACCTCGGGCAGGCCGGCGGCCTCGACGAGGTCGACACCCGCCGGGATCGGCAGGAGCTGGCCGGCCGGCACGTTCACCCTGCTCGCGTACCCGCCGCCGCCGAGCAGGGCACACACCTCGGCGCCGACCTCGAACCCGGACACCTCGGGCCCGACCGCGGCCACCCGGCCGGAGCACTCCATCCCGATGATCTCGGACTCACCGGGCGGCGGCGGGTAGAAACCCTGCCGTTGCAGCAGGTCCGCCCGGTTGACGGCGGTCGCGACCACGTCGAGGGTCACCTCGCCCGGCCCGGGGTCGGGCGGGTCGGCCACGCTGGACCAGGACATGACTTCGGGCCCGCCAGGGGCCGACACCGTCACCGCATGCACCCCCCACACGCTACGACGCCGCCGACAGCCGGGAGTTCGCGGACCCGGGAGTCCGCGGACCCCGCAACGGCGACGTGGGCGCCGAGGGCGGCTACCAGCGGTCGTGGTGCAGGACGCTCGCCAGCGGCTCCCGTGCCGCGGGCCGGAAATCCGTGCCGACGGTGTAGGCGACGGGCAGCAGCACGCCCTGGCTCACGTCCGGCGGGATGCCGAGCAGCTTCGCCACCTCGTCGGCGTAGCGCAGGTGCAGCGTCGTCCAGGCGCTGCCGAGACCGCGGGACCGCAGGGCGAGCATGAAGCTCCACGCGGCCGGCAGCAGCGACCCCCAGAAGCCCGCCTGCAGCTCCCCCGGGATCTGCCTCGCGTCCCCCTCCAGGCAGCCGATGACGTGCACGGGAACCCGGTGCAGGTTCTCGGCGAGGTACCGGGCGGAGTCGCTGACCCGCTGCTGGACGGCGAGCCGCTCGCCCTCGAGCGAGTCCTGGACCGGCCCGGCGCCGGCGTCGAGATAGGCGATCGCGGCGCGCTGGTAGTACTCGGCGATGCCGGCGCGCAGCTCCGGGTCGGTCACCACGATCCAGTGCCAGCCCTGCCGGTTGGAACCGCTGGGCGCCTGCAGGGCGATCCGCAGGCACTCCTCGATGACCTCCGGTTCGACCGGGCGGTCGAGATCGAGCCGCCTGCGCACGCTGCGGGTCGTCGTCAGCACCTCGTCGAGGGTGAGGTCGAGCAGGGTCACGATGAGCTCCTTCGTGGCCGCATCCCGCGCGGGTCCCGGATCAGACCGGTTCGGGCTCGGGTTCGGGTGAGTCCGGCGCCGGCTCGGTGTACGGCGAGGGTTCGTGCGGCGCCGGCGGCAGATCCGGCGTATCGGGCAGCAGCGGGCCCGGGTCGTCCGGAATCGGGGCGTCCGGGTCGAGCGGCGGGGGCGAGTCCGGACGGTGCGGACGGACCCCGGCGGACACCACCCTCGGGCACGCCGGCGTGGTCCACATCGCCCTGGTCCACGGGGCGGTCCCCGTCGGGATGGTCCTCGTCAGAACGGTCCCCGGCGGGATGGTCGACGTCGGGATGGTCCCCGGCGGGATGGTCGAGGTGAGCTGGCTGGACATAGGACCCGCCGTACCCGGTGGTCGGAGCCGCGGAAACATCGTCCCAGCATCGCACGGCCACCGGCCCGCCTATCCGAAGCCTCGCGACCCGTCCCGAACAGGAAGGTCAACCCCGCCAGATCTCCACACGGTCAACAAAAACATCGTATGAACAACGGACGCAATCCCATGACACGCCCGACCAAACAACAAAAACAGCCGACCCACAACGAGCCTTCATTCGAGTGGCGCGTGGGCGCCGAGAAGGTTCGCCGACGGGCCTATCCGACCCCCAACCCAGATGGCGCGTGGGTCACAGCGGAGACGGCGGTCCACACGAGGTGCGGCGCCCGTATCGCCGTATTAACGGTACAGGAACTGATCAGCACTCAAGTGCCACGACAGACAGCAGATCCAGTCGCTACCGTCATATGCGCATCACCCTGAACTCTTGGTTCTCTGCAACCAGTCACAGATGACCACAGCATCGACTGTCTGGCCGACACCGGGGACGCGCCGGCCAGGACGGGCCCGGGGAGCGTGCCAGTGGAAGCGGTCGCGGCCGACGACGAGCACGAACATCCCCACAGACAGGCGGAGTTCCACGCGTTCTTCGAGAGCCATCATCGCGCGCTGAGCCGCTTCGCGTATCTGTTGACCGGCGACCATGACGCGGCCGACGACCTCACCGCGGAAGCGCTCACCGCAGCCTGGTCGAGCTGGGATCGGGTCCGTTCGGCCGAGCTCCCGCTGGCCTACGTCCGGCGCATCGTCGCCAACCTGGCGGCAGACCGGGTTCGCAAGGTCGTGCGCGAGCGGCGCGGGCTGGCCGTGCTCGGGCAGCGCGCCGAGCGATCCGCCCCGGTGCCGGACGTGCCGGCGGTGGTCGATCTGCGCACCGCCCTGATGAGCCTGCCATCGGGCAAGCGGGCCTGCGTCGTGCTCCGCTACGCCTTCGACCTGTCGGAAGGGGAGACGGCCCGGACACTGGGCATCTCCGTCGGGACGGTGAAAAGCCAGACGGCCAAGGGAGTCGCCGAGCTCGAGCGAATCCTTAAGAGAGCCGAACCGCCGCCGACCGCGACGACCCAGGAGGAGGTGACCCCCCGCATGGCGCCCGAGCACCCCGAAACGCCCCAGGGCGGCACGTCCCGGCCGGGCACGTCCCGGATGAACGGTGCGCGCTCCGGCTCGGGCGACTCCCCCGGGGGGCGCGGCGCCGGCCAGTCCGACGAACCCGCCGGGCCCGACCGGTCCGCCTTCGCGCCGCCGCGCGGGACCGAGCCGACACCGGGGACCGGCCTGACACGGGGGACCGGCCTGACAGCAGCGCCCGACCTGACACCAGGGGCCGACCTGACACCAGGGGCCGGACCGACTCCTGGATCCGGTCGGCACCCCCACGGCGAGCCGTTCCCGGAGACGGGACGGCTGCCCGGTCCGGTGCCTCTGGCCCGGCGCGAACCACTGCGGCGCGAACCCGTCCCCTGGCGCGGATCCGCCTCCGGGCGCCAACCACTGTCCCGGCACGAACGCGTTCCCGGTCCCGAACGCGTTCCCGGTCCCGAACGCGTTCCCGGTCCCGAACGCGTTCCCGGTCCCGAACGCGTTCCCGGTCCCGAACGCCTTTCCCCGACCGAACGCATGCCGCAGGCCGAACGCATGCCCCCGACCGAACACGTGGCCCGACTCGACGAACCGGGCTGGCTCGAGCGACCTCGCGGGGCGGATTCACCGACCTGGCCCGAGTCGCTGCCCTGGTTGCGACTGGCCTGGCCGGAACGACTGGCCTGGCCGGTGTGGCGGGTCGGCGAGGCGTAGATGACATCGAGCACGTCGGGGTTCCAGGAGCCCGACCATGAACCACCAGCCGGGCCGGGCCGGATGAGCGGCGCCGGCACGCCGTTCCACGAGGAGCTGCGCGGCATGCTGGGCACCGAGATGGCCCGGCACCAGCCCGACTCCGACCGGATCCGGCGCCGGCTCGCGGCAGCCGTCGGGCAGCCGCTGGGCGGGCCGTCCCTTCCCCCGCTGCGTCAGCCGGGGTCCGTCTCCCCCTTCACCGCCCGGGCGGCCGCCAGCGCCCAGGACCGCCCGGACGCCGCCGCGGGGTCGACGACGGATCCCCACGCAGGCCCGCAGGGCGCCACGCCGATCGTCGTCGGTACGGGCTTCCCCACCTACGACGAAGCCGCTCCCTACGGCGAAGCCGCCGCCTACGGTGAAGCCCGCGCGGAATCCGGGCTGTACGCCGAGGCCGAGCCGTACACGGACGCCGAGATGGCCGCACCGGACGGCCTCGGCACGCTGATCGACCTGACCGGTCCGCTCGACCTCGGCGAGCCCGCCGAGGAGACGGACCGCCTCGGCACGACGTCGCCCCTGCGGCTGGAGGCCCTCCACGGCACGCCGCGCAGGCGCCCGTCCGCGGTGCTGCCGCGGCGGGGCCGTCGCCCGCGACGCACCCGGCCCGGAAGCGGTGCGCCGGGGCGGGCGGCCCGGCGCCGCACCCAGGCGCTCGTCGGCGCGGCCGTCACCGTGCTGAGCCTGGCCCTGATCGCGCTGGTCGCCCTGCTCGACCTGCCGGGCTCCGATTCGTCCGACCCCCCGACCACCACTGTGACCGCGCAACCCCACCCGACGGAGACACCGTGGGCGACCGCGGGCGCCACGCGGGCACCGTCCCGCCCGCCCGCCGCGCATTCCCCCTCGCCCCCGGACCCCTCGGCCGGCGTCCCGCAGGGACAGGCCAGTCCGGCGGGCAGCACGGCGGCCGTGGGAGCGGCCGAGCCGGCGGGCGCCGCGAGGCCGTCGAGCGGGGCGTCCACGCAGCCGTTGACGAGGGGCACCAGACCCGATCCGGCCGCACCGGCCGAGGCCGGCACCGGCGCGGCCGGCACCGGCCAGGCACCCACCACCGGCCTGGCACCGTCCGCCACCGGCATCTACACCAGCTCCGTCGCGCCGTTCCCGGCCGGATCGCGCGTCCAGATCCCCGGCGGCGAGGCCGCGGACTGGGCACTGTTCGGCGAGGGATGGGGCGGAGTGCAGAACCGGGCGGCGCTGCCGGTCCCGCTGCTCAGCGCGAGCGTGGTGGGCGTCCCGACGACATCGCCATCGGGCTTCGACTGGAGCGGCGGGATGCCGACGGCCAGCGGCACCGACGACACCGACCGGCTGGCGGTCCAGGGCACGGCCGTGCTGTCGACCTTCGTCGTGCAGGCCCGCACCCTGGATCTCTACCTCGGGTCGTCGTCGGGACGGGTCGAGATCACCGTGTCCTCGCTGCGGGACAGGCGGACCTTCACCGTCACGCTGCCGTCGACGTTGGCCGACGGTTCGGCGGACGCCCGGGTGAGCGTGTCGCTGCCGGCGAACATCGGGGCCGCCACCGTGTCGATCTCCAGCGGAAGCTCCGACGGCTGGACGCTCGCGGCCGCCGTGCTGCGGTGACGAAGCGGTGACGAAGCGGTGCCTGTGCGATCCGGGGCGACGCCGTCGCAACAACGTGTCTAGCCCTTTCGGGTCATCCGGCGGGGATCGCGAAAAACTTTAAAAATCTTGCCCTCCGCGGCAACCAAACGACACCTCCCGGACGACTGACCATGTGAACGCCACACCGGCCCCCGCGCCAGGAGGTCCGGTCGGCGTTTCGGCCCGTTCGTCCGGCTAACCCCCCCCAGCCGACCGAACGGGCCGTCGAGCGGTACCGGGGCTGGCCGGTCAGGCCAAGGCCGGCCAGCCCCCTCACCACCGCCGCGTTCGCCCGCTCCGGGCATCCAGCACGCCAGGCATCCAGCACGCCAGGCATCCAGCACGCCAGGCATCCAGCGCCCCGGGCACCCAGCACTCCGGGCATCCAGCCACCGTCGCGGCCGCCGCGCCCCAGGGCCCGGCCGGGCTCCGACACCCGGCCCGGCGAGCGCACCCGTCTCCCCGCCGTTCGCCCGACCGAGTCATCGACGGTGTGAGCCTGGTCGCTGGCACCTGGCCCGCGACCTACGCGGATCGGACCCGGAGAGGTAGCGTCGACAGCGTGCGCCGGCTGTTGTTTGCACCCTCGTGGATCGCGCGTCATCTCCTCGCGCTCGCTATGGTCGCGCTGTTCATCCGCATGGGGATATGGCAGCTCACCAAGGGCGAGTCGGCGCAGGGCTCGTTGCAGAACCTCTTCTACGGAGTCGAGTGGCCGATCTTCGCCGCCTTCGTCGTGTACTGGTGGTACAAGATGATCAAGGAAGAGCTGGCGCCCCAGGACGAGAGCGGTCCCCAGTGGGGCGCGGGCGGGCGGATCGCACCCGAGGCGCCCTGGCGGCCGGAGCTGGACGGTCCCCGGATGTTGACCGCCGCGTCGGACTCGCCCGAGGAGGACGACGAGGTCGACGCCTACAACCGCTACCTCACCTCGCTGTACGAGCGCGACGTGCTGCGCGAGGCCCTGAAGCAGATCGACCCGAAACAGATCGACTCGAAGCAGATCAACGCGAAACAGATCAACGGAGCCCGCTGATGACCCCCGCCCCCTCCCGCACCGCCGGGGGACGTTCCGCCACGCCGGCGGTCCGAGCCGCCCTGCTGCGGTACCGCGTGATCGCCTACGTCGTCGGCGTCGGCCTGATCCTGCTGGTCTGCGTCGGCGTGCCGTTGAAGTACGCCGGCGGCAACGACACCGTCGTCGCGGCGATCGGCCCGATCCACGGCGTGTTGTACATGGTGTACCTCGCCTGCGCGTACGACCTGGCAAGCCGTTGCCGGCTGCCGCTGCGGCAGACGATCCTGGTCATGCTCGCGGGCACGATCCCGTTCCTGTCGTTCGTCGCCGAGCGCCGGGTCAGCGCCCTGATCCGCCGCAAGCACCTCGCGGCACCGGCCGGCACCAGGCCCGCCCGCCCCGCCGCCGGCGAGACGGCTGAGGCCCCCGCCCGCTGACCAGACCGCCCTCCGCTCGGCCGGGCCGGAGCGGCCTGCGGCGTTCCAGCCGGCCGGTGACCGTCACGGGCGGCCGGCCGGGGCCAGCCCCGCAGCCTCCGCACCGGTGCGCTGGCGAACCGCGGCGAGCGCGGGGCGGTGTCGCCCGGCGGCCACGGTAACCGTGACGACCTCGCCCGACCCGAGCCGCCGCAGCCGGGCCGGGCGGGACGGCCCGCCACCGCCGACGGACAGCACCTGTTCGGTCTCGGTGCCGAAGGCGAACAACCGTCCGTCCGACCAGGTGACCAGCTCGGTACGGGCGCCCGACGGCCGGGCGAGGACCAGGCGGGCCCGCGCCGGTTCCCAGACGACGGCGACCGTGCCCGCGGAGCTCAGCAGGGCCCACCGACCGCCGCTGCGGTAGGCGGNGGCCGACGCCCGCGCCGAGCGGCGGGCGCCCGTGGCCCGCGGCGAGGGGTCGGCGATCACCACGAGCCCGGCGTCGTCGACGGCGATCGGCGGAGTCTGGTCCGCGTCCGGATCCGCCGCGCTCACCGCCCCGAATGCCCCGTCGGTGTGCACCCCGCGCGCTGCCGGCAGCCCGGCGGCGGAGGAGGCCAGCATCGTGGTGAGCACCGCCCGCCGCACGTCGGCCCCGTCCAACCGGACCAGCCCGCAGACCGTCATCGGCTCCTCCGTCCTCCCGCCCCGCCCGACCGCCCCGCCCGACCGCGCCGCCTGGACCGCGCCGCCTGGACCGCCCCCTTCGGGGCACACGGCACGCACGCGACCGCGGCGGCCGGCTGCCCTGGCGGGCTCGCGCGCCACGACCGGGCGCACGCGACGCCGCGGGCGGCCACGGGTGCTCCCGCGCCGGAACGTAGCAGTTTCGTGACCGCGCCACCGGCCCGTTGACCGCAATCGCAGGCGGAGTCGGGAAACAGGCGGCCGACGGAGTTTCGGCCGACGGGCGGAAAACTCCGGACCCGTCCGACGCCCGGGCCAATGGCGCCGGTCAGGCGGCTCCGACGCCGGACTGCTCGGGTTCCCGCTTCATCCGCCGGGCGGCGATGACCGGATGGGCCGGGCATTCGACCAGGTGGTCGTCGAAGCCCTGCACGCTCGGCCAGGACTGATGGCATGAACCGCAATGGGTCGTGGCCGGATCGGTCCACCGCGTGTCGCAGCCGGCACAACTGGCCGTAACCGCGATATGCGCGCCGGCCTCGGGCTGCCGGCGACGGGGCACCTGGATCGGCAGTGTCGGTTGCCGGCCGGGCTGATCCGGATCGGAGTGAAGGGTCACGGAAATCGCGCGGGGACGCCGGGGCGAGGAGACGGCGGCCGGGATCGCGCGAGGGGATGTCGACCGACGGGGAGGCACCCGGCCATCCTGTCGCAGACCTGCACAAGCGTCACGCAACCGGCCGTCGAGTCTTCAGGGTGTTTGTCCAGTGCCAACGCTCCGGAGACGGTCAGGTCGGGGCGATCCCACCTACTCCGGGCATCTCGCGCAACCTTTCGGGCCACTCAGGGCAGGCGCCCGTGGCGGACATCATCGAACGCGAAAATCACAATGCGGGGACACTTGGTCATGGCGTGGCGAACGACAGCACGACCGGCCCCGGCCAGACTGGCTACGGTTGCACGCATGAGGACCCCCTCGGCGGGACCTGGCCCGGCCGACCCGGCGCCCGGGGGTGCCCGGATGGGCGTGGGCGCGCTGCTGCGGCAGTGGCGGGAACGACGCCAAGTCAGTCAACTCGAACTAGCACTTCGGGCGGATAGCTCCGCCCGGCACATCAGTTTCGTGGAGACCGGCCGGGCCACGCCGAGCCGGGCGATGGTCCTGCGACTCGCCGAACATCTCGACGTCCCGGTGCGGGACCGCAACACGCTGCTGATCGCCGCCGGCTATGCTCCGGCCTACCCGGAGACGCCGCTGCACGACCCGGCGATGACGGCCGTGCGCGCCGGGTTGGAGCAGTTGCTCANCGCCTATGAGCCGAACCCGACGCTGGTGCTCGACGGGCACTATGACGTTGCACTGACCAACCGCGCGGCGCTGGCTCTGCTCGCCGGCGTGCCGGCGGACCTGCTGCGCCCACCACTGAACGCGATGCGCCTCACCCTGCATCCGCGGGGGCTCGCGCCGCGGATCGTGAATCTGGCGGAATGGCGGTCACACCTGCTGGAGAGAATGCGACGGAACATGATTCTGCGTGGTTCGTCGGCACTGCGCGCGCTCCACGACGAGGTGTCCGCCTATCCCGTTCCCGACCGCCCGGCCTTCGAAGATCCGGGTACGGACACAGGCACCGGACCGGCGAATCCCGCGGCGGCCGACGGGGCGCCTCCGGCGCTCGCGCTACCGATGCGGATCGTCGTCGAGGGTCATCTGCTCACGCTCATCTCCACGATGACGACGTTCAACACCCCGCTGGACGTGACCGTCTCCGAGCTGGCGGTCGAGACGTTCCTGCCCGCCGACCCGGAGACGGCCAAAGCCCTTGTGGCCCTCACCGAGGGGCGGTGAACCGGCCGGCATGCATACCCGGCGGGCATGAATACCCGGCCGGGCCGCCCGACGGGCCGTCTCCCCCGCTCGCTATGCCGCCCGCCTGCGCTTGTCCCGCGCGGCCGTGGGCTATCCCACCCCGGCGGGCACGCGGTCCAGGAAGCCGCTGACGGCGCGGATCCGCCCGTCCTCGGCGAGGGTGAGCACGTCGAACCCGGCGACGGGCGCCGAGCCGTCGGCCGGCGACACCAGCTCCCACCCGAACCGCACGACGTCGTGGTGGCCGTCGGCCGTCCCGACCGGGCGGAAGGTGAAGCCCGGGAACTGCCGGTGCACCCCGGCGATCAGCTCGGCGATCCGGTCGCGGCCGACGACCTCGGCCGTGGGGTCGGTGTAGCCGCCGTCGGGCGTCCACGCCGCGCTGACCGCCGCCGCGATCCGGTCCGGCTCGGTCGCGTTCCACGCGGCGAAGTAACGTTCGACGGCCTCGGTATGCACGGTCACAGCACTCATCTCCCTGCGTTCGTCCCGGCGGGTTCGCGCCCTCCGGCGTCGGCCGTTTCCGACCGGACCAGAGTCGCCGCCGGCTGCGGCCCCGTCGATTACCGGCGGGGNAATGCAGCGAGGGAACGCCAGGAGCTGACGTCAGGAGCTGACTGCGGGCATGGACGTTGACTCGCCCGGCGCCGCTGCACGCCGAGCACTCGGTCCCCGGGCCCGTCCGCGCCGACGCTTCATGCTCGAGACACAGGTGCGGCACAGCCGGCCGGATTTGGCCGAAGTCAGTCGGCGTCAGTCGGAGTCAGCTGGAGCGGTGGTAGATCATGCCGGCACGGCCGATACCGGCTCTGGCCTGCGGAATCCAGCACGGAATTCGCGTGGTGAGCGGAGGGCGTGGGATTCGAACCCACGATGAGGATCACTCCCCATAGCGGTTTTCAAGACCGCCGCCATCGGCCTCTAGGCGAGCCCTCCCACCTGGCGTTACGCCAGACAAGCGAGTTCATCCTACAAGATCCGATCATCGCCCGGTCGCCGCCGCGACGCGACGGGCGGGCGGCTACCGGTCCGAGACGCGGGTGGGACGGGGCCAGGGATAGCCGTTCTCGCGCTCGCAGGTGATGTTGAAGCGGCCGAGCAGGTCGGCAAGGCATCGCCGGTCCTCGGCGGACCAGTCTCCGAGGACCTGGCCCAGCCCTCGCAGGACCACGTCGCGGTCGGCATGCAGGCGCGCCAGCCCCTGCGGCGTGACCGCCAGCTTGNGGGCCATCCCACCGTCGGGATCGGGGATACGCTCGACCAGGTCGGCGTGAAGCATCGCCGCGGCCTGCCGGTTGACGGTGGAGACGTCGAGGGCGAAGGCGTCGGCGAGCTGCCCGATGGTCATCGGCCCCTCCGCCTCGATCCGGCTCAGCAGTAAGTACGCCGAGCGGTCGAGGGTTCGGCCGTGTTGCTTGTGGCTGGACGTGGGCAGGATGTGATGNCGGGCGAGCAGCAACAGCTCTCGCTCGATCTCCTGCAGGTCCTCGAGCACGCTCGCCTCCGCCGCGCATCCGGGCACCTATGCCCTCGTCTGACCGTGACCTTTATCCCAGACTATGCGCAGCACCGGCGTCTGTGCACGGCACACATAGCATGTACGGTGCACATCAACGATCGTCCGTGGCAACCGAAACGATCTCGCAAACTCCCCTTGCAAGCGACATGGTCGTGCCGCACCCGCGGTCACTCGCGGTCCGCGCGCAGACGGTCACCTTCCGTCGGTGTTCCTCGCCGNCATCCACCCGGAGGCTCCCATGGCACAGGCGTCCGCCGACCCGACCAGTCGGCAGGAGGGCGCGCCCGCGCCCGGGCTGATGATCGGGGCCCTGGCCACAGCCGGGGTCGTGGTCTCGGTCATGCACACCCTCGTGGTGNCGCTCATCTCGGACCTTCCCGAGCTGCTGCACTCCTCCGCCTCGAACACGGCCTGGGTGGTGACCGCGACCCTGCTCGGCGCCGCGGTCTCGACGCCGATCGTGGGCCGCCTCGGCGACATGTACGGCAAGAAGCGGATGATGATGGTCAGCCTCGTGGTGCTGATCATCGGCTCGGTCGTCTGCGCGCTGAGCACCGCTCTGCTGCCGATGGTCGCCGGGCGCGCGCTGCAGGGTCTGGCCACGGGTCTGATCCCGCTGGGGATCAGCGTGATGCGCGACGAGCTCCCGCCCGAGAAGCTCGGCTCGGCGCTCGGGCTGATGAGCTCCTCGCTGGGCATCGGCGGCGCCCTCGGCGTCCCGCTGTCGGCGATCATCGCCCAGCAGGTGAACTGGCACGTGCTGTTCTGGGGGGCTGCCGGGCTCGCCGTGCTGGTGCTGCTGGTCATCTGGAAGGTGATCCCCGAGTCGCCGGTGGGCGACAAGACCCACNGCCGCTTCGACTTCGTCGGCGCCCTCGGGATGTCCGCCGGCGTGCTGTGCCTGCTGCTCGTCATCTCCAAGGGCAGCGACTGGGGCTGGACCAAGAGCACCACGCTGGGGCTCGGCGTCGCCGCCGTCGTGATCCTGCTCGCCTGGGGCTTCTGGGAGCTGCGCACCCCGAGCCCGCTGGTCGACCTGCGGATCAGCGCCCGCCGTCAGGTCCTGATGACCAACCTGACCTCGGTCATCATCGGATTCGCGATGTACGGCATGTCCCTGATCATCCCGCAGCTCCTGCAGGCCCCCAAGGGCACGGGTTACGGATTCGGCCAGTCGATGATCGTCGCGGGACTGTGCTTCGCGCCGTTCGGCCTCGTGATGATGCTGGCCTCCCCGGTCACCGCCCGGCTGTCCGCGGCCTTCGGATCCAAGGTCACCCTGATGCTGGGCGCGCTGACCATCTCGATCGGCTACGGGCTGGGCCTGGTGCTCATGAACGAGGTCTGGGAGATCATCTTCCTGGCCTGCATCATCGGCCTCGGGGTCGCTCTGGCCTACGCGTCGATGCCCGCCCTGATCATGGCCGCGGTGCCGCCGACCGAGACCGCCGCCGCCAACGGCCTGAACACCCTGATGCGCTCGCTCGGCACCTCGTCCTCCGCCGCGGTGGTCGGCGTGGTCCTCGCGCACATGACCACGACCTTCAACGGCGCCACGCTGCCGTCCGAGGGCGGCTTCCGGCTCGCGTTCGTCCTCGGCGCGGGGTCCGCCCTGCTCGCGCTGCTGCTGGCCACCTTCATCCCCGGCCGGCGGGCGAGCGCCGCGGTCACCGTCCCCGCCCAGCGGGAGATCAAGACCACGGTCACCGACGCGGAGACGGTGGACGCGGTCCAGGCCTGAGCCGCATCCCGATCCGCCGGACGCGCGGGCGCCCACGGTGTGGGTGCCCGCGCGTCCGGGCATCCCGCCAGGGTGAGCAGACACCCCCGCCAGGACGCCGATCGCGCCCACAGCCAGCCGGGCGCCCGCGGCGCGAGCCGTGCCGCGGGCCGGGGCGGTGATCCCGGACCCGCGGACGGCCACCGCGGCCACCTGGATGGACAGCGCGGCGAGCGCGGCGAGCGGCTGGACCGCACCCGGCCGGACCTCGACGACGCCACCGCCGAGGCGGTCGGCCGCCTCAGCGAGGCGCTGGAATGGGTGGAACGCGCCCGCGGTGCGCTGTATGAGTTCCACCAGCTCTCCGGGCGGGCGGACCGCACCCTGACGGAGGCGATCACCGGGCTGGAGGACGCNGGACACGCCCGGATCGCCGGGTTCGTGCGCAGCGAGCTGTACGGGCGCAACGTGCTCGACGGACGCTGGACCTTCCAGATCGTCGAGGAGTACGACGAGCTGTACTACCGCCCCTTCGCCGACGTGGACGAGGAGGTCCGGCGGCGGCTCACCGACGGGATGCGCCACGTCCACGAGGCCCGGATGAAGTCGCGGGAGCGCGCCCGGGCCGGCCGCGATCTGTGGGGCCCCGGCGCCTGAGCGGCGTCACCCCCGCCGGTGGCCAGGATGCGGACCGCCCCGGCAAGCCGACCCCGCAGGTCCTGAAGCACGGCGAGATGCTCCGCGCGCTCGACGATGTCGAGTGCGGCCACCACCCCCGCCCGGTCTCCCGTGGCGAGCGCCGCCCGGACCCGGACGAGAGCACAGCCCCGCACCGCGTCGACCGGGGGCGTCGAGGAGACCGGCGCGGGTGGCGGCGGCTCGGCCCGATCGGCCAGGGCGTCGGCCAGGCGCAGATGCCATCGCCGCAGCTCGTCAACGCTCGCGAGGAGCCGCGGACGGCAGCGGAGCAGCCCCGCCCAGGCGCCGGCCCGGCCCGCGGCCGGCGAGCCGGCTCCGACGATCTCGGCCCGCAGCGGGTGGGGGCCGGTCAGCCGCAGGGCCTGCGCGGTGCGCCGGATCCGCAGGGCACCCGCGGAGACCAGCATGAGCGCGTCGACGTCGAGCGGGCCGGCGGGCCGCTCGGACAGATATTGGCGGATCGCGTCGTCCAGCAGCCGGCCGGCGCGGACGGCCGTGCGCGCCATCCGGGCGATCTCCCGCGCGCTGCCCGGCTCCGGCGCGGCACAGGGCGGCTCCACCGCGACCCGGACGAGGAACTCGCAGGCGGCCCGGTACGCGGTGGCGGCCCGCTCGCGCACCAGCCGGGCCGCGGCCCCCGTCGGCCACAGCAACGCACCGACGACGACGCTGATCGCAAAGCCGAGGACCACGTCCTCGATGCGAACGAGACCGACCCGCCAGCCGGCCGGCTCGACGATGTTGAACAGCAGCACGACGGCGACGGTGAACCCGGCCTGGCCGGCGGCAAACGCGTTCGCCTTCCGGGCGTACCCGGCGATCAGGACCGCGACCGGCAGCAGCGCCCACAGGACCGGCCTCGCCGTGCCCGCCGCGACGACGGCGACCCCGCCGACGGCGATCCCCGCCACCGTGCCGACCAACGCGCGCGCGACGGTGATCCCGGTCGCCAGCGCGTTCGACCGCAGCACCGACAGGGTGCCGAGCACCACCCAGAACCCGTGCTGCAACCCCGTCGTGCGGGTCACCGCCACGGCGAGCGTGAGGCCGGCGGCGCCGCGCACGCTGTTGCGGAACCAGATCGCCCGGACGTCGGCGTACCCGGCGGCGAGCTCGCGGGTCAGGCGCAGGCGGGCCCGGACCCGCTGCCATCGCCCCGCGCCCGACATCGGCCGCCACAGCCGACGCTCCCCCGTCGCCACCAGTGTGTGCGCCGCGAGCTGCCGGGTGCCGAGAGCCAACTGGCGCAGCCGGAACGCCTCGGCCGCCGCGGCATCCGGTCCGGTCGGGCCGGTCGGGTCTGTCGGACCGGTCGGGTCGGTCGGACCGATGGGCTGCCCGGCGGTCCGGCTGACCGCGTCGAGCAGCGCCTGTCCGATCCCCCGAGCGGCCCGGTCGAGTCGCTCCACCCCAAGCCCGCCGCCGCGGCGCCCGTCCCCGGCCGCGCGTCCCGCCCGCGCCGCGTGGCCCGCCCGCGCCGGGCGGGACGTCCCGTCGCGAGGGGCGAACCGGTCGAGCCGGTCGGCGACGCCGTGCAGGGTGTCGACGGCGGCCGCCAGGAGTTCGGCGGCCGGCTCGGGAAAGCAGTGCCGGCGCATCCGATCCCCGGCGGGGACGGCGAGCGCGAAGGGGACGACCCAGTTCAGATCGGCGATGGCGTGGCCGAGAGCGGCCGCGGAGCCGCCCGCCCCGGTCGGGCGGTACGACGTTGCGGCGAAGCGCCGGCGGACCTCCGCCACCGCAGAGCGCACCACGGCGCCCATCACCTCGGGCCCCCCGGACGCCTCCGACCCCCCGGACGCCTTCGACGCCCCGGACGCCTCGGACCCCCCGGACGCCTTCGACGCCCCGGACGCGGGCGCCTCCGACGTCTCCGACCCCGCGGCCGTGACGCCGGCAGGGCGGACGGCGACGCAGTCGNCCAGGGCCCGACAGGCTGCAGCCAGGGCCCGGCGGACCTCATCCGGCGGCCGGGCCGGCCACAGCACCACCAGCGAGAGCAGGGCGGCGACTGCGCCCAGACCCCAGCCGGCGAGCCGCTCCGGCACGGCGGACAGACCCGCCGGACTCGTCACCGGCAGCACGAAGGACAGCAGCAGGGCCGGCGCCGCGACCGCCAGGTACACGTTGATCACCCCGGCGAACAGGGCGACGAAGGCCACCACCGCCATCCCCCCACACGCCGCCCACGATGAACGGGAACACAGCGTGCCCAGGGTGATCAATGGCAGCCCGGCCACGGCCAGCCCGGCGTGGGCGGCGAGGCGCACCCGAGCCGGACCGCCGAAGTCGACGAAGACGAGCAGGGCGAAGACCGCGAACCAGGCGAACAGGCTCAGCAGGATCCGGTCGAACAGGTAGTAGCCGGTGGCCAGCACGGCGGGTGCGACGACGGCGGCCCGCAGCGCGCTGCGCAGCAGAAACGGATCGATACCGGAGAGGACGACCCGGCGCCGGCCGAGCCGCGACGGCCCGACACATCCGAACCGCCCGAAACGCGCGCGGGGCCCGGCCAGCATCGGACCGCCGGCCGGTCCGATGCGGCCCGGCGGCCCGACACGCCCGGGCGCAGGCGCGATCCCGGCCCCCTCCCCCACCCGTGAGCAACAGCACCCGCCAGCAGCGTCACTCAATGCAAGCGAGTACAGACGTGAGGTAGTGAAGCTACCGCTCGACGCGCGCCGGTGTCTCCTCTGCCGGCGGCTCCACGGGCCGGCGGCCCGTCGAACCGCTCGGCGTCAGGCGTCCCGGCGCTTGGCCAGGACCAGGCCGATCACGAACAGGCCCACGCACACCGCGGCGTAGTACACCAGCGAACCCCAGGGCCCGAACGGCATCCCCTCGATCGCGGGCGGGCCGTCATCGGTCTCGGGCTGGCCGGCGACGATGAAGTTGTTGCCGACGGTGTACGGCAGCCAGTGCTGGATGTGGTCGCCGATCCGGGGGATCGCCGGTAGCAGGTTCTCCAGCAGGAGCAGGTAGACGAGTTCGATGACGACGGCGCCGGCGGACTGCCGGACGATCAGGCCGACGGCGAGGGCCAGCACGGCGGACAGCAGATAGATCAGCCCGACGCCGAACACGTTGCGGTACTCCTGCGCCGTGTCGATTCCCAGTGGCGCGTCCGGCTGGATCAGCTTGGCGATGCCCCAGGAGCCGACCGCGGTGATCTCCCCGACGATCCCCGCCAGCAGAGCGACGACCACGGCCTTGGCGACCAGCGCCGGGGTGCGGGTGGGGACGGCGAGGAAGGTCGACCGGATCGTGCTGAACCGGTACTCGGTGGTGACCGCGAGCGTGGCCATCACCATCATCACCACAAGCCCGAAGCTGAAGGCGAACTGGGTGACGCTCGGAGTGAAGGTGGGCAGGTCGGCGGGCTTGGTGGTGGCCGCGAAGATGGAGGTCAGTCCCACCGTGAGGGCGGTCGCCAGGATCATGCACCACCACGGCGAGCGGGTGGAGAACAGCTTGATGCGTTCGACGGTGAGCAGAGTCATCGCGCGTCGCCTCCCCGCGTCGCGTCCACGGCCTCGGTCCCCCGCGGCAGCGGCCCGGTGGGCTGTGCCGGGGCGGCGGGTGTCCCGGCGGCCGGCGAGCCGTTCGGGGTCCCCGCGAGCGCACCGGCGTGGTACTCGACCTCGCCCCCGGTGAGCTGGATGAACGCCTGCTCCAGCGAGCCACGCTGGGCGGCCAGCTCGTGCAGCACCAGGCCGACCCGCCCGGCCAGTTCGCCGACCTGTTCGGTGCTGCTGTTCGACACGAGCAGCGCCGCCGGTCCGTCATCGCCGGCGGGCACGTCGCGGACCGCCAGCCCCTGGCCGATGAGCACCCCGTGCAGCCGATCCATCTCGGGGCCGCGGACCCGGACCGTCGACTCGGACGCCATGTCGATGAAGGCCCGGGTGCTGGTCTGCGCGATAAGCCGCCCGCGCCCGATGACGATGAGTTCCTGGGCGGTCAGCGCCATCTCGGAGAGCAGGTGGCTGGAGACGAAGACCGTCCGGCCCTCGTCTGCGAGCCGATGCATGAACCGACGGATCCAGAGGATCCCTTCCGGGTCCAGGCCGTTGACGGGCTCGTCGAACAGCAGCACGCCCGGATCGCCGAGCAGCGCGGTCGCGATACCGAGCCGCTGCGCCATGCCGAGCGAGAAGCCGCCGGCGCGCTTGCCCGCCACGCCGGTCAGCCCGACGATCTCCAGCACCTCGTCGACCCGCTTCGCCGGGATCCGGTTGGACGCGGCCATCCATCGCAGGTGAGAACGCGCGGACCGGTTGGGGTGCACCCATTTCGCCTCGAGTAGCGCGCCCACCTGGCGCAGCGGCTGCTTCAGCTCGCTGTACCGCCTGCCGTCGATGCGGACCGTGCCCGCGCTCGGGTTGTCGAGCCCCAGGATCATGCGCATCGTGGTGGACTTCCCGGCGCCGTTGGGCCCCAGGAATCCGGTCACCTTGCCGGGCTGCACCGTGAAGGACAGGTCGTTGACGGCGACCGTGCGTCCATACCGCTTGGTGAGCCCTTGTGCCTCGATCATTCGCCCCCTTTCGTCGGAGGTCGTCCCNGGTACGGGTCGTCCCAGGTACGGGTCGTTCCAGGTACGGGTCGTTGCGGGTGCGGGGATGGGCGGCCCCGCGAAACGCCGACCACGCCGACGCGCCGGCAACCCGGGCACGCCCGGTGGGCATCATCGTCGTGGAGCCGCCGCGGTCAGGCCAGGCGTCGCCGCCGGCCAACCGTGTCGTCCTGCCGACAGTGAACAGCGCGGCGGGGGCGACGACCATCGGGCCAGCACCCGTATCCGACCGGGGGCGCGCCGGTCCGGGGGCGCGCCGGTCCGGGGACGAGCCGGTCCGGCGACGAGCCGGTCGGGCTGTCAGAGCACCCGTCGCCGGGCGAGGATCTCCCCGGCCAACTCGGAGACCCGCCGGCGCTCGTTGCGTGCGGTCCGCCGCAGGGTCTCGAAGGCCGAGATCGGATCCGTTCTCATCGTCGCCATGAGATATCCGACGGCGCGCTCGATGGGAACCCGGTATTCCAGGGCGTACTGAAGCTGCCGGGCGAGTTTGTCATTGCGATCGGCGATGAGCCCGGCGAGCAGCAGGTTCTCGAGAACCGCACCGAAATGAACCATCGCGTCGCGTTCGCTGTCGGTCCAGACGCGCGGGGAGTCGGCGGCGACGTTGAGGGTGCCGATCGGGCCGCCGCCGAGGCGCACCGGGACGCCGAGGACCGCGCGGATCCCGCCGTCCAGCAGGGCGGGGGTGACCCGCGGCCACCGGGTGTCCGTGGCCAGATCCTCGGACGCGACGATCTCGTCGATGATGAAGGACTCGACGCAGGGGCCCTCGCCGAACTCCTCCTGGACGCGTTCGAGCAGCGCCCCGCTGCTGTCGGAGGCGGCGATGCTGCGCAGGGCCCGGTCCGCGTCGACCACCAGGACGCCCGCACCCGTCAGGTCGAAGATCTCGGTGACCGCGTGCACGACCTCGCCGACCAATCTGCCGAGCTCGACCTGGCTCGGCGCGAGGTGGTGCAGCCGGGCCAGACTGGCGTCCAGCAGCAGCTTGTCGATCTCCATCGTGGTTCCCCCGTACCTCCAGCGTGACCCCGACCGCGGCAACCGGGCCGCCCCATCCTGCCGGATCATCCTGGGGGTTATCCCGCAGTTGCCGTAGACGCGGCGGTGGTCGACCTGGAGCTGGTCACTGCTTGCCATGCAGCATCTACCGTACGGAATCGTGGCACGCCCTGGGGCGTGAGGACGGTCGCCATCCGGTCGACGATCGGAGAGCATCCGGCGAGCGCGACCCGCACCCCCCGCTCCCGGCCCGCCCGCCAGAGCAGATGCAGCACCGTGAACCCGCGGACGTCGACGAACGCACCCGTCAGGTCGACGACGAGCGCGCTCGTGCATTCGTCCAGGCACGACCACAGCAGCGCCCGGGCCATCGGCTCGACGGCGGCGTCGAGGTCGCCCTGGAACGCGACCGTGAGACCGCCCGGACGGTGCCGCACCGCGGCGACGAGCCGACCCGGCCCGTCGATGCTCACCCGGGCCTCGCCGGCCGGCGAGGCCCGGCGAGCGGGCTGCCCGCGCTCCGGCCGAACTTCCAACCCCGGGCGGGTCGGCCGCACAGCGGGCTCGGCCCCGTGCTCCGGCTCCGCTGCGGCCCCGACTATCACGGCTTCGAACGCGACGGACCCGGGCACCAAGGGCCGGGCGGCGGCGCGGCCAGTCGGATCCGGAGACCTCACTGCGCACCCCCCGGGGTGCGGTGCCGCTCAGCCATCGCCCGCCTCGCCGCGAGACCCGTCCGTGCCCGGCTCGCCGGCGCGTTGGTGTGCCGCACTCGGCGCGCCGCCGCGTTCGTCCGCCGCGTCCGCCGCGTCGGGATCCGGGCGGTGCGACGAGCGACGGCGGCGCACCCCGACATCGACCTGGCGGCGGACGGTCCCGTCGATTGCGGCTGACCGCTCGGCCGCAATCGACGAGTTGATCATCCCGAGCAGGCGCTTCTGCTCATCGGTGGGGATCCCGGACATCAGGCTGGCGACCAGCTCAGACCCGGTGTCCACCGCGACCGCCGCCGAGGCGTCGTCCGCGGCCGCGGACGACGCCGGCTCGCCCTCGCGGGCGGCAGGAACAGCGGCGACGTCGCCGTGCTCAGATACGCGCTGATCAGCGTCCGGAGACGGGGCGCCTGGAGCGTCTGCGGGCATGCGTCACTCTCCGTGACTCGGCCGCAGACACAGGGCAGGCGAATTGGTCGGTTGTCGAGAGACTACCGCATGGGCTTCCCCCGGTCAGGGTGACGCGAGGGTGTTGATCGCGCTGGCGAGCCGACCCCACTGGGCGAGCGGAAGCTGGGTGGGCGTCGGGGTCAGGACCTGCACGGCGACGTGGTCTGCACCCGCCTGGTGGTGTTCGGCGATCCGGGCGAGGACGGTGTCCAGATCACCCCAGGCGACCAGGGCGTCGACGAGCCGATCGGAACCGGATCCGGCCAGGTCCGCGTCGGTGAAGCCGAGCCGGCGCAGGTTGTTGGCGTAGTTCGGCAGCCCGAGGTAGAAGGCGATGCCCTGGCGGGCCACCGCGCGGGCGCTCTCGGGGTCGCTGTCGAGCACGACCTTCTGCTCGGGGGCGAGCAGCGCGTCCGGCCCCATGATCTCCCGCGCCCGCCGGGTGTGCTCGGGTGTGGCGAGGTACGGCAGCGCACCCGCGCTGCGTCGGGCCGCGATCTCCAGCATCCGCGGTCCGAGCGCCGCCAGCGCCTGATCGGATCGGGGCACCCCGAGCTCGTCCAGCGTGTCGAGATAGTCGAGAAGGACCTCGACCGGCCGCTCCCAACGGCGGCCGGTCAGCTTCTCCACCGGACCTCGGTGCCCGACGCCGAATCCGAGCAGCAGCCGGTCGGGATGAGCCTTGGCGAGCATCGCGTAGTGATCGGCGACGATGTCCGCCTTCTCGGTCCAGATGTTCAGGATGCTCGTGCCGACCACGAGCCTTTCGGTGCCATCCAGGATGGCGGCGGGGAGCTCCAGATCCCCGCTGGCGGCACCGATCCACAACGTCGGGATACCCATCGCCGCCACCTCGGCGGCGACCTCCGCCCGCGACCGGACGTCCGTCGGCCACTGCCGCTGGGCTGCCCACAGCCCGATCCTGCCGACTTCAAGTACCACGACGAGCCCCTTCCGCGCAGGGAACTGCGACTGTCCGCACCATTGCCCCTGCAGCATTGCTACCCCGTGCGCACGCCCCCTATGTCGGCAGGTTTCACCGAACCTCGCGGGGACGCCGGCCGGGTCAGGCGGACGTCGGCAGATCGGGAACCGAGGTGGTCTGCGACACGGCGGCCTCGGGCCGCAGGTCCTCCAGGGAAAGCTGGTGGACGGGCGGGCCGTCGAGCACGATCCGTGAGGTCACCGTGAGATCGGCCGCAACATGGAGCAGCTCGCCGCTGTCCATCAGCCGCCAGCGCGGATCCTCGTCCATCCGCTCGCTCTCGACCACCACCGCCGGCTCGTCGAGCAGGTCGAGGGAGCGGACCCGGATCTCGCTGAAGGGGCTGGCGTGGTCGAGATGGCGGCCGTTGCGGCCGCCGGCGCCGCGCTTCAGCACGTACAGGCCATTGGTGTCCGGGTAGCGCAGCGCCCACAGCTCCCCAGCGGTGATGAGAATCATGTTGATCGAGTAGAGGGGAAGATTCTGCGCCGTCCAGCGCGCCGCCGCGGCGATGCCCTCGCCGACGTCGCCGTCGTGGGCGTCGATCTCCCGGGTGACCAGCGCGAAGAATCGCTCGGAGTCGGTATCGCCGAGCACCGGCAGGCCGGCGGTGCCGAGCTCCGCGTCCAGCTTGCCCAGGCCCTCGATCACCCCGTTGTGGGCGAAGATCCGCTCGTTGCGGACGAACGGGTGCGTGTTGGCGTCGCTGGCCCGGCCGGTGGAGGCATGCCGCACGTGCGCGACGAAGGTCGACGAGGTGACGTCCTGCGCCTCCCGAGCGAACGCCGTGTCCGCGCGGCTGCGGATCGCCTGCCTCACCACCTGCGGGACGCCGTCCGCGTCGAAGGCGCCGAGGCCGGCGCCGTCCGGCGTCCGCAGGGTGGCCGCGCGTGGGCTGTCGGGCGCGTCCAGCAGCCAGAACGTGGCCTTGATCCGCTTCGGGCCACTACTCATCGCGAACAGGTGGCACATCGACGCCCTCCCTCACAGTCTCAACGGCCCCGGCCCAGCCGGGGCCCGGCTCACCGAGGCACGCGGATCCGCCGGCCCGGCGTGGGGATGGCCGTCGGCGGAGCGAAAAGGGCAACGCTACCTCCGGCCCGAAGCGCTGACGATCCGCTCGACGCCCCGGACCCTCGATCGGCGACACGTTCGGTGTAGTTCCCGCAAATGTTCTGTTCCCCGCGCCGATCCGGTCACTCCCGGCACATGCGGCGCGTCCCACGCCGGAGTCCAACGACCTGGATGTCGTATCGGAGTTGTACAGTCGGCCGTATTATTGTTTCGTTCCGTTTCGTCACGCCTACGCAACGACGGATGTAGCCGAATGGTGCCGCCGCGCCGCGGCCCGGACGCCCCTCAGGACCACGTCGGTCAGCCCCCCGGCCCGCCGACCTCCACGACGCTCACGACGCTCGACACGACACACCCGCGGCCCCACCGGCCGCCGCCGCTGTCCCGCCACGACCTCTCGGCCTTCGCGGCACGCACGAACACCGTCCCGCCTCGGGTCGTCGGGTCGGCCGCCCATCGTCTCGCCCGACAGAACCCGCCCGGCAGAATTCGGTCGGCACGAGGCGCACCCCGAGCGCAGCGCCTCGCCCACGAGAATGGCAGCCATCACCACGACGAGACCATTCAGATCGGCTGACCCGGACGTTCCGCGCACCTGCAATCCCCCCGGGCCCGACCCTCCGCCGCGGCAATCATCATGGGCACCTCGGCGAAATCGTATCTCCTACATTCCCACCCGAATGCCCGACCGTCCCTCCGGGGAAACGACAGCGCGCCACTTTTGCCCGCAAGCTCGGACGAAGGACCGACTCCCGGCCGGCCATCAAACGGTCTCGGACCTGCCCGGACAATATCGACGCCAGCACCACGTGACGCAATCCCACCACGCCCCACCGGACCATCCAGGGCGAATCACCGGACGCGCGACGGCAATCACCCGCAGCTCCGCGAGGTCCGCGAGATCCGCGGTAACGTATTCCCGTCATTCCCGCATGCTCCGGCGACCGGACCGATGGAAACGGAAACGCATGGCGGATTCGGTCCAATCGTTACGCGCCCTGTGCATCCTGTTCTTCTGCGAGCAGTACCCGCCGGTCGTCTGGGACGGCGCGGGCAGCTACACGGCGACGCTGGCCGTCGCGCTCGCGCGGCTCGGGCACGAGGTGCACGTGCTCTGCGCCCAGGGTCACCGGGTCGTCGACTCCGTGCAGGACGGGGTGCACGTGCACCGGCGGCCGCTGCTGCGGGTTCCGGTCACCCGCGGGCTGGGCCCGGTCGGGGCGCGGCTGCGCGGGCCGCTGTACCCGCGGGACTCGATCACGCTGCGGGTCAGCCTGCCGTTGTCCTACAGCTTCTGGATGCGCCGCCTCGGCCTGCGCCCCGACGTGATCGAGACGCAGGACGGGGAGACCCGCGGTCTGCTCCAGGCGCTGTACCGCACCCGCCCGCTCGCCATCCACCTGCACTGCCCGACCATGCTCACCGTCCAGCTCGCCGGCCAGCCCCTCGGGTGCAAGGGCCGGCTCGCCGACCGGCTCGACCGGATCTCCGCCGATCGCGCCGCCGTGGTGACCTCACCGTCGCAGCTCCTCGTCGACACCCTGCGCGAACGCGGCTGGCTGGGACGACGCGCCGTGGAGGTGATCCCGAACCCGTTCGATGCCCACCCCTGGCTCGACGTCCCGGACGTCGCCGGCACGGCGCCGACGGTCGCGGCGGTCGGCCGCCTGGAGGCGTACAAGGGGGTGGACGTCCTGCTCAACGCGTCCGCGCGGCTCAACCGCGCGGGCATCGCCCACCGGCTGGTGCTCGCCGGGCGCCCCGCCGGCACGATCGGCGGTGCCCCCGCCGGCGCCTGGCTCGCCCGACGCGCCCGGGAGCTCGGCCTGCACGTCGAGTTCCCCGGCCATCTGTCGGCCGACGAGCTCCGCGACCTCTACCGCCGGGCACGGGCCGTCGCCGTGCCCAGCCGCTTCGAGAGCTTCTCGATCGCCGCCGTCGAGGCGATGGCGGCCGGGCGGCCGGTGGTCACCACGACCCGGACCGGCGTGGCACCGTTCGTCGAGCGCTGGGGGTCCGGGACCGCGGTCCCGCCCGACGACGCCGAGGCGCTGGCCACCGCGCTCGCCCCGTTCCTGCTCGACCCCGCGCGCGCCGCCGCCTGCGGCGCCCGGGGCCGGCTCGGCGTCGCCGAGATCGACCCGGCGGCGATCGCCCGCCGCAAGGAGGACGCCTACCGCCGTGGCATCGCCCAGTTCGCCACGGCCGCCACACCACCGTCAGCCCGACCTGAACCCGACGGCGACAGGGGAGGTGCTGCCCTACCCGGGCGGATTCCGTAGGCCGAAGACCAGCTCGCGCAGCTCGCCGGCGGTGGGAAGCGCCTCGTAGGCACCGACCCGGCTCACCGTGAGCGCTGCGGCGGCCTGCGCGTGGTGGACGGCAGTGGCCGGGTCGTCGCCCGCGACCAGGCGGGCGACGAGCACGGCTGTGAAGGCGTCACTGGCCCCGGTCGTGTCGATCACCCTCGCCGCGACGGCGGGGTGGACGGTCGTCCCGCCGCCGGTGCGCAGCACACATCCTCGTTCGCCCAGGGTGACGCAGACGGTCGGGACGCCGAGCGTCTCGGCGACGGCTTCGGCGAGCCGGCCGGCGGGCCCGCGGGCGGCGGCCCGCCCGGCGAGCAGCGCGCGGGCCTCGGTCTCGTTGGGGACGAGGATGTCGACCTGCTCCCACGGAACGGCTCCGACGACCGCCGGGTCGGCCGGCGCCGGCGCCGAGTTGACGACAACCCGCGTGGCGGCCTTGGCGGCGGCGGTGACGAGGTCCGCGGCCCGTTCGGCGAACTCGAACGTCACCAGCGCCGCGTCGACCGGGCCGTCCGTCGCCGCCGCGGCGGCGTGGACCTGGTCTCCGGTGACGGCCAACGCCTCGGGGACCCGCCAGACGACCGCCTTCTCACCGTCACCCCGCACGTGGACGACGCAGACGGGCGTCGGCACGTCCGGGACCGCCGTCATCGCCGACACGTCCACCCCCTCGCCGGCCAGCGCCGCCCGCACGGCCGCACCCACGCCGTCCGCTCCGACCGCCCCCACCGCGGTCACCGGCAGGCCGAGCCGCGCCAGGGTCACCGCCTGGTTGAGCGCCTTCCCACCGGGCACGGTCCGCATCGCGTCGGCCCGCACGTCCCGGCCCCACCTCGGCAGCCGCCGCGTGCTGACCAGGCAGTCGAGCACGAACGCCCCGACCACGAAGAACCGCCCCGCCGGCCCGTGCAGTACCACCCGACCAGCCTCCGCCCCGCCCCATTGCGAGAACCCGGCTCGATCGACGCCGCAGGCGGGCACCCCCGCCCACAACCCGACCGCTCTCCCGGCACCCGGCCACCCGGCCGCGCAAAGCCACGGTAGATCCACCCCGAACAAGTGATCAGATTGCCCTCGAACCCGCCCATCACCAGGCCCCGCCCATCGCCTCCGCCGCCCACGGACAGAAAGCCAAGAACCCGCTACGCGCCCGTGGGAGTTCGCGGGCCTGGTACCCCTGGGCTTGCCGCATCTCCGCTGACCAGGGCTTTTAGGGCGCGTACGGCCGTGTCGGGGTTTGATCGGCGGGCCATTCGGGGGGCGCTGAAGGCTCGGGGTGGATGTCGTCTGGTCCTCTCTGCTGCGCGTCGGGGCTTGGGGCGGGATGGGATGATCCAGCCGCCGTGTGCACCAACAAGGCGTGGACGAACGCCGTGTGATTTTCCACACCAGCCCAGCTCCGCGCGGAATACGCCGGGATCCAAACCGCGATCACCCGATCGGCGCGCTGCGGACTTTCCGGACAGACATCGCGNACTCGGCATGTCGCGCAAAGTCACCGTCGGAATTCAGTGCTCCTCAGAGATTATCGCGCTATAGCCACACGAAGCTCGGACGTCAGTGCACTCGGGGACTCATCGGAGATCGATCACGACGGTAGAGCGCTCGCCTGGCAGATCCCGCCAGCCCGAACGCTCGACAAGCCGCAGCCAACTCCGTCCGAGCCATTCAAAGTCTTTTATGGTTCAAGAAGTCGCTCGCCGTGCGCGAATCTCGTCGGCTTTCTCGGCCGCAGGACGGATGATTTGCTGCTCGAGCGAGGCCAGGAGTTGAGACGGATCATCGTACACATATGGTTGCAGCACCCATGGATAGTCCCGAAAATCCTTGAACATCCCGTACTCGGTGTGTGAAGACTGAATCAGCGGCTGGACGGGAACCGAGGGCAGACTGGGGACTATCCGCATCAACTCTTGAGGAATGCTCTTCGCATCACTAATGTCGGCCACGATGAATCGCGCAAGGTGAGCCAGGGTCGAGACTGTCTCGGTAAGATTGCGCGATGCCGGACCATCGAAGTCGAACATTATCGGAAGATAACCCCGACGCCTAAGTTGATCTTTTAGGGAGTCGAGTATTTCTTTTCGCGGAGCGGTGAATCTCCCTAGGATCAACACCGCCTTCGATGTTATTGTGTCAATAACGTTACGGATCTTGCCGTTATTGAGCATAAGATGAACGAACTGAGCGACCTCAAGATCGTCGACTGTGACCACGGGCTCGCCGGGAGCAGTGATGACCAGGTCCTTCTGAGTAGCGCCACTCATTCGCAGTCCCCATGCGGAGATTCCATAGACGTGACACCCGGTAAGATCGGCACCTTCCAGATTGGCCTCAACCAGAGTCGTACTTCTTAGATCGGCACCCCGGAGATTGGCGCCCATGAGGTTCGGTGTTATCTTGGATTCCGATCCTTCATCGTCAAACTCTGCATAGCTGACGATGATTCCGTACGAATTGGTGCCGACATATGACCCCGATCCGAAGTGTATGTCATGCTGCCACACGGAGGGTGCAATGGTGGCGTCCACCAGCGTCGCCTCACGCAAGTCGGCGTAACTCAGATCCGCTCCGCTCAGGTTTGCCCGAAACAGGTCAGTACGCCGCAGAGAAGCCTGATCAAGTGTGGCGCGTTCCAGGCTCGCCCGCCGCAGGTTTGCCTCACTGAGGTTGGCTCCACTTAGGTCGGCACACGACAGGTCCGTGCCCCCGAGATCTGCACCTCCCCGGTAATCATGGACCTCTTCGAATCCTCGCACCGACAGAATGTGAGCTGACACTGGAGATTGGGTGCTGGTGAAGTCTGCGGCACGCAGATTGGCCCCATACAGTTGTGTGTCAACGAATCTGGTGTCTCGAAAATCTCCGCCATTCAGTTCGGCTCCGACAAGATTCGCCTCCCGGAATGTAACTCCACTGAATTCTGGCCGCACATCTGGATGCTTTCTACGCCACTCATTCCAGCCGTCTACGCCCTGGGATAGAAGATTTACATGTTCTTTCGATGCCATCGACAGTACTCCGTGTCCATGCCGCGCTCTTCGATGGATATGATATCCGCGAAATAGCGGAAGGACGATGGACTGCGGCTCGGGTCGGCACACTGACGTTCTCGGTGGCCAGTTCCAGCAGCGTCTCCCGGATGATCTCCAACGGTTGCGCGGTGGCGAGCTCCAGTTCGAGCCCGGCGATCTCCTCCCGCAGCCGGACCACCGTCTGGTCGACCTGGACCCGCCGGGCCGGTGCAACATCAAGGGGCCCCACGCCTGCTCCACCACCCACCGCTTTGGTTGCGGCGGGACGAACCCCCGCACCCGGACGCTCTATCGACGATCTCCACGGCGATGACGCGACCAGCACTGTGATCGCCAATGTGTTATGTAGAGGTGTCGAGGGTCCATACCTTCAAGCAGACTGAAGCCCCGCGTATCCGCAACCTGACACAACCGAAACCCACCGACATTGACCAACCGTCAGGTGGTTGCAAATAGGACAACCACCGGGATTCCGATGGTTCCGCAACTCCCCCAAAACGGCACATACCCAGCTCACGCTGCGGTGATGAGACCTGACCGGGCTCGGCCCCTCGGCACAATTGCTAAATATCCCTGGTCAGGCCTCGTCTGCCCAGGGAACCCAGAGTGGAGCGGGCGACGGGAATCGAACCCGCGTTGCAAGCTTGGGAAGCTCGTGTTCTGCCTCTGAACTACGCCCGCGTAGTGCATCCGCATCGTACCGGATGCAGGGGCCGGGGTGGCAGGGCGGGGCGGCGCGGGAGCACGGGAAGGCTCCGTGTCCCCGCCCCGCCGCCGGTGGCTCGGCCGGCGCCCCGGTCAGATCGCCGTCGGCGCCCGGTCGGGCCGCCGACGCCGGGGCGGTGGTCAGCCGTCGATGCTGCTGCCGGTGCTGGAAGGGACCGCGCCGGTGAAGCTGCCGGCACCACCGCGGCCGCCGGTATGACCGCCGTGACCGCCGGTGTGGCCGCCGACACCGCCGTGGCCGCCGCCGACGCTGGCGGCGCCGCCCGCGCTGGAGCCCGCGCCGGGGTTCGACTGGCCGCCCTCGCCGGGCGGGCGCAGGAAGCGCAGCGGCTCGCGGCCGGGGGGCTGCCTGGGTCGTTCCAGCACGGGGGCGGGCGGCACGTCGAGGCTCACCGGCTCGTCCGGCTGGACCCGCACCGTCTGGCCGTGGTGGAGCAGGGTCATCGCCGGCCCCTCGGAGACGGTGTAGGTGGCCGTCGCATCGGACACCTCCACCCGCAGGTGGCGCCCGCGCACGCACAGGCCGAAGGCGAGCCTGGTCAGGCCCTCGGGCAGGCGGGGGGAGAAGGCGATGACCTCGCCGCCGTCGCGCAGGCCGCCAAAGCCCTCCACGAGCGCGATCCAACTTCCCGCGAGCGAGGCCATGTGCAGGCCGTCACCGGTGTTGTGCTCGATGTCGCGCAGGTCCATCAGCGCGGCCTCGCGCAGGTAGTCGTGGGCGAGGGAGAGATGGCCGCACTCGGCGGCCATCACGGCCTGGCAGCAGGCCGACAGCGAGGAGTCCCGGACGGTCAGCGCCTCGTAGTAGGCGAAGTTGCGGATCTTCTCGTCCATGGTGAACGCGTCGCCGCAGCGCTGCATCGCGAGCACGAGGTCCGCCTGCTTGACGACCTGCTTGCGGTAGAGGTCGAAGTAGGGGAAGTGCAGCAGCAGCGGGTACTGCTCGGCCGTGGTGTGCTCGAAGTCCCACACCTGGTGCTCGGTGAAGCCCTCGGACTGCGGGTGGACCCCGAGATGGGGGTCGTAGGGGATGAACATGTCCTCGGCCGCGTCCCGCCAGGAGGCTGTCACCTCGGCGTCCACGCCGAGCTCGGCGGCGCGGTCGGGATGGCGGCGGGCGGCGTCCGCGGCGGCGATGAGGTTCCGCTGCGCCATCAGGTTCGTGTAGACGTTGTTGTCGGCGATCGCCGAGTACTCGTCCGGGCCGGTGACGCCGTCGATGCGGAACCGGCCGTCGAGGTCGTGGTGACCCAGCGAGCGCCACAGCCGCGCAGTCTCGACCAGGATCTCGAGGCCGACCTCGCGTTCGAACCGCTCGTCCTCGGTGACGTTGACGTAGCGGGCGACCGCGTCGGCGATGTCGGCGTTGACGTGGAACGCCGCCGTCCCCGCCGGCCAGTACCCGGAGCACTCCTCGCCGTGGATGGTGCGCCAGGGAAACGCGGCGCCCGCGAGGTCGAGCAGCTCGGCCCGCTCCCGGGCCAGCGGCAGGGTCGCATGCCGCCAGCGCAGCGCGTCGCCCGCGGCGTCGGGGGCGGTGTAGGTCAGCACCGGCAGCACGTAGGTCTCGGAGTCCCAGAAGGCGTGCCCGTCGTAGCCCGGACCGGTCAGGCCCTTCGCCGGAATGGCGCGGCGCTCCGCCCGGGCGGCCGACTGCAGGACGTGGAACAGCGCGAACCGGACGGCCTGTTGGACCTCCGGATCGCCGTCGACCTCGACGTCGGCGCGCGCCCAGAACGCGTCGAGGTACTCCTTCTGCTCGCGCACCAGGCCGCCCCAGCCGGTCTGGCGGGCGGCGACGAGCGCGGCCGCGGCCTGGTCGCGCAGCGCCGGCAGGGACCGCTGCTCGGACCAGCCGTACGCGAGCCATTTGACCATCCGCAGCTTCTGGCCGGGCAGCAGCACGACCGTCGCGGTGACCCGACCCGCGTCAGGCTCGCTCTCCGAGGAGATGCCCAGCGAGTCCGGGCCCTCGAAGTGATGATCCATGGCGGCGGCGACCCGGATCTCGCTGTGCCGGGTGATGTGGACGGTCTCGACCTTGGTCCCGTCGGCACGGTGACGCTCGGAGATCAGCGGCGACTCCAGCACGGCGGCGGCCCGCGGATCCCCGCGCCAGGTCGGGAGCTGCTCGTTGGCGACCAGTTCCGACTGGATGACGACCCGGGCCGGATTCCCGATCGCCTCGACCTCGTAGTAGAAGGCGGCGATGGACCGCTGGGAGAACGACACCAGCCGCTCGGAATGCACCCGGATCGTCTGGCCGGCCGGTGAGACCCATTCCACGTCGCGGGTGAGCACGCCCTCCCGGAAATCGATCATCCGCTGATGCGACCGCAGTTCGCCGTACCGGATGTCGAACGGCTCGTCGTCCACCAGCAATCGAAGGATCTTGCCGTCGGTGACGTTGATGACCGTCTGCCCGGATTCGGGATATCCGTACCCGGCCTCGGCGTACGGCAAAGGGCGCAGTTCATGCACGGAGTTCAGGTAGGAGCCGGGCAGGCCGTGTGGATCACCCTCGTCGAGGTTTCCGCGCAGCCCGATGTGGCCGTTGGACAACGCGAACAACGATTCGGACCGGCCCAGATCGTAGAGGTCGACGCCGGATTCCCGGATCGCCCACGGTTCGATCAGGTAGGACGCCTTGTCGATCATGCCGGGCCGCGCCCAGGGGCGGACGGCGCGGACGGCGCGGACGGCGCGAGCAGATCGGCCAGATCCTTGACGACGACGTCGGCGCCGTGCCTGCGCAACTGCTCGGCGTGCCCCTGCCCGACCCGGTCGACGCCGACCACGTAGCCGAAGCCGCCGGCCCGGCCGGCCTCGACGCCAGCCAGGGCGTCCTCGAACACCGCCGCCCGCTCCGGCGGCACGCCGAGCAGCCGGCCGCCGGCGAGGAAGGTGTCCGGCGCCGGCTTGCCGCCCAGGTGGTCCCGGGCCGCGACCACGCCGTCGACGACCGCGTCGACGAAGGCGGCGAGGCCGGTGGATCGCAGCACCTCCACGCAGTTGGCGCTGGAGGAGACCACGGCCCGGGGCACCCCGCGCCTCGACAGCTCCTCCAGATAGGTCCTCGAGCCCGGATAGACCTCCACGCCGTCGGTCCTGATCCGCTTCAGGAGCAGGATGTTCTTGCGGTTGGACAGCGCGTTCACGGTCAGCGCGGACGGCGGGTCGTCCACGGTCCCCTCGGGCAGCCGGATGTGGCGGGCGGCGAGAAAGGCACGCACCCCGTCGACCCTGGGCCGGCCGTCGACGTAGTCGGCGTAGTCCCGGCCGATGTCGAACGGGACGAACGGTTCACCGGACCGGCTGGCCCAGTTCTCCAGAAAGTCGTCGAACATCTCCTTCCACGCGGCCGCGTGCACCGTCGCAGTATTGGTGAGCACCCCGTCGAGATCGAACAGGCACGCCTGAATGTGATCGGGTAGCCCGAACATGCTTCTCCCGCCTGTGTCCGCGTTCCCCGCCCTTCCGCCGGGACGCCCCGTTCCGACCGGGCGTTCCCCGAGCGGACACGCCTCTACCTACCCCTGTCACGCTACGTCTCACTCCCTCGGGCGAACCCTCGACCGGCGGTGGCCGGGCGGACGGACGATGAAGATCGACCACGCATGCTCTAACGTCCTCGACGTGCTGCTGTCCGACCGGGACATCCGGACCGAGATCACCGCGGGCCGGATCCGCCTCGACCCCCACGACCCCGCCCTGATCCAGCCGTCCAGCATCGATCTGAGGCTCGACCGCTGGTTCCGGGTCTTCGCCAACCACCGGTACAGCCACATCGACCCGTCGGTCGAGCAGGAGGATCTCACCGAACTCATCGCACCCGACGGCGACGAGCCGTTCGTGCTGCACCCGGGCGAGTTCGTGCTCGGCTCGACGCTGGAGATCATCACCCTGCCGGACGACCTGGCGGGCCGGCTGGAGGGAAAGTCGAGCCTGGGCCGACTCGGGCTGCTCACCCACTCGACGGCCGGCTTCATCGATCCCGGCTTCTCCGGGCACGTCACGCTGGAGCTGTCGAACGTCGCGACACTGCCGATCAAGCTCTGGCCGGGTATGAAGATCGGCCAGCTCTGCCTGTTCCGGCTGACCTCGCCGGCCGAGCACTCCTACGGCTCGGCCGTCTACGGCTCCCGCTACCAGGGCCAGCGCGGTCCGACGCCATCCCGCGCCTACCGCGACTTCACCCGCGCCGCCGTCCCGAACGGCGAGCTCCCGCCCGCCTGATCCACCGCCGAAAGGGCAACGACCCGGAACCCTCGCGGCTGGCGAGGGTCCCGGGTCGCGGCGGGGCTGGCGCAGGTCAGCCGACGGGCTCGGCCGGGGTCGTGGCCGGCGTCGCCGGGGCCAGCGAACGGGCCAGGAGCTGGGAGACGTCGAGCACCTCGACGCTCTCCTTCGCCTCACCCGCGAGCTTCTTCTCAGTGACGGCGTCGGTCAGCATCACGATGCAGAACGGGCACGCGGTGGACACGACGTCCGGGTCGAGGCCGAGGGCCTCCTCCATCCGGTCGACGTTGACCCGCTTGCCGATCTTCTCCTCCATCCACATCCGCGCGCCGCCGGCGCCGCAGCAGAACCCGCGCTCCTTGCAACGGTGCATCTCCTGGCCCCGGATGCCGGGGATGGCCTCCAGGATCTCCCGCGGCGGGGTGTAGACCTTGTTGTGCCGGCCGAGGAAGCACGGGTCGTGATAGGTGACCGACGAGTCGATCGGGGTGATCGGCACCAGCTTGCGCTCCTCGACGAGCTTGCCGAGTAGCTGGGTGTGGTGGACGACCTCGTACTCGCCGCCGAGCGAGGAGTACTCCCGGGCGAGGCTGTTGAAGCAGTGCGGGCAGGTCNCGACGATCTTCTTGACGCCCGTCTCGTTCAACAGCTCGATGTTCGCCTTGGCCATCTCCTGGTACAGGTACTCGTTGCCGAGCCGGCGGGCCGGGTCACCGGTGCAGGACTCGTTGGTGCCGAGGATCGCGAACTCGACGCCCGCGGTGTGCAGCAGCTCGGCGAAGGCCCGCGCGACCTTCTTCGCCCGGTCCTCGATGGCGCCGGCGCAGCCGACCCAGTAGAGGTACTCGACGTCCTCGGGAATCTGCTCGCCGTCCCCGATGATCCGCACCTCGAAGGGCAGGCCCTCGGTCCACTCGGTGCGGGTCCGCGGCGACACGCCCCAGGGGTTGCCGTTGTTCTCCAGGTTGCGCAGCATGANGCCGGCCTCGGACGGGAACGCCGACTCGATCATCACCTGGNAACGGCGCATGTCGACGATGTGGTCGACGTGCTCGATGTCCACCGGGCACTGCTCGACGCAGGCACCGCAGTTGGTGCACGACCACAGCACGTCGGGGTCGATGACCCCGCCCTCCTCGGCGGTCCCGACGAGCGGCCGGTCCACCTGCGGCTGGCCGGGCTCGGGCACCCGGCCGAAGCCGGACTCGGGCACGCCGTGGTGAGCGTGGGCGTGCGCGTCCTCCTCGACCCCGGTGACCGCCTTCGGTGCCTCCTCGCCCTCGGCCTCGCCCTTCGTCGACAGCAGGTACGGAGCCTTGGCGAACAGGTGGTCGCGCAGGTCCATGATCAGCAGCTTCGGCGACAGCGGCTTGCCGGTGTTCCAGGCGGGGCACTGGCTCTGGCAGCGCCCGCACTCGGTGCAGGTGGCGAAGTCGAGCATCGCCTTCCAGGTGAAGTCCTCGACCTTGCCGACGCCGACGAGCGGCTCGTCCTCCTCCATCAGCTTCTCGATGTCGGGAGTGCTGCCGAGCGGGCCGAGGGCCGCCGGCTCGCGCTTGAGCACGACGTTGATCGGGGCCAGGCCGATGTGCAGGTGCTTGGAGTACACCACCAGCACGGAGAAGCCCATGATGACCGCGATGTTGAGCAGCAGGAAGGCCGTCTCGATGTCCTCGTTCACATCGTGCGAGAGGCCCGAGAAGATCCGGCTGACGACGTAGGAGGCGAAGGCCCACTTGGTCTGGCCCTGCGGCAGGTTCCCGGTGTTGTACTGGGCGCCGCGGTAGATCAGCAGGGTCACGACGACGGCCGTGATCAGGCCGAGGATGACCCACGCCGGTCCGGTGTGCGAGCCGTAGAAGCGCGACTTGCGCTCCAGTCGGGCGGGCGCGTTCTTGATCCGGATGATCGTGAACGCGATCAGTCCGGCGAGCACCGCAACGGAGAAGAAGTCCTCCAGGAAGCCGATGGCCGCCCAGTGGCCGAATCCCGGAATGTGGAAGTCGTCGTCGAACAGACCGCCATAGGCCTCGATGACGGTCAGCAGCAGGATTGTGAAGCCCCAGAAGGTGAAGAAGTGCGCGATGCCCGGCACCGACCACTTCAACAGCTTCCGCTGACCGCCGACCTCGCTGATCTCGGTCCAGATGCGCTTCGGCAGGTCGTCCAGCCGGCCCTGCACCGGCTGTCCCGACCTGATCAGCCGGAACAGCCAGAACACCCGGCGTCCGGCTACCGCGAGAGCGATCAGCGTGATCGCTCCACCGATCGCAATTCTCACAGCATCCTCCATCTGGCACCCACCATCGCGGGTGAGCCTACTCGTACCGGCTAGTAACAAATGGGACGAGTGATCCGCACCACCCGTTCGACGAGCCCCGTCCCATCCACCGGCCAAGGTCGTCTTCGCGATCCGGATACGGACGGCGTTGACCTCTTCAGCCGGCGGCGAGCCCGCCTACCACCCGACCCTGCCACGACGTGGTCCGAGCGGCCCGATATAGGGGGTCCGAAGGCCCGATCACCCGCGCCGGGTGCGCTGGACTGCTACTTTCAGTGGCAGATGCCCAACCGACGCGCAACGCCCCGCACCGCCGCGACTACCGCGCCGTCACGCATCCGCGCACCCGCGCCGGCGTCGGCGGGTGGCCGGCGGCGGGCGCGGCGCCAGCACCGTCCCGCCACGTCCGACCACGTCCCGCCCACGTCCGCGCCGCGATGGCACCCGAGTCGATGATGTCAACCCTTGTGCTGCAAGGATCTTCGACGCACCATGGGGACGGCCTTTCGCCCACAGTGGACCGGGCGATCGTGTGTCCCGCGGTGCATGCTTCCCCTAGGCATGCGTGGGCTCGGTGCCAGCGCTGTCGCGACGATGCCCGGCGTTCCCGGCGGACGGGCCGCTACCAACGTTGACGACCCCTGCGAACCATGGTGGGCACGATGGCAACGAGCACCCGGCCGACGATGACCCGAGTCGGCCGTCCCGGGCAGTCCCTGGAGACGGAATACCAGCGGGCCCGGGAGAACCAGGCACTGGTCCGGCGGGACCGGCTGACGCGGCAGGTCCCCCGCATCGCGGCGCGGGCGGCGGTGGTCGGCTTCGTCCTCGCCCTGGTCATCGGCTTCGGGGTCGGGCAGCCCGGCATCGCGATCGCGGTGTTCTTCCTGGTCTTCCTGGCCTGGCCGGCCGGCATCATCATCGCCGCGTACGGCACCGCACCGGACATCGAGTCGCTGCGGGAGGGCGCCGAGGCCGAGCGCAGGACCGCCCGGGCCATCGCCCGGCTGCGTAGGCAGGGCTACATCATCCTCCACGACCGGTCCGTGCCGTACTCCGAGGCGACCATCGGCCACCTCGTGATCGGCCCCGGTGGGGTGATGGTGATCGGCAGCGACAACAGCAAGGGGACCGTGCGCTACACCAAGGGCGGGGCGATCTGCGACGGCGAGTCACTCAAGCCGGTGATCGACCGGACCTCCTGGCTGGGTGGCGAGGTCCGCAGCCAGGTTCGGGCAGCGCTGCCGATGCTCAAGATTCCGGTCAACCCGATCCTGGTGATGGTCGAGGCCAACGTGCTGTGGAGCGACGGCGCCCTCGACGGTGTGACGATCATCAGCATCAAGGACGTCGCCAACTTCATCCGGAAGAAGCCCGGCCGCCTCAACCCGGGTGAGGTACGGCAGATCATCGCCGCGGCGGAGCGGCTGTTCCCGGCCTTCTCGGCCAACCGGCTGGCCGACCAGGTCACCGTCGACCGCGACCAGTGGCTGACCCTGATGGACGCGCTGCGCACCATCCGCGAGCGCGACGGCGACGCCAGCGACATGCTCGACCGGCTCGCCCAGATCGAGGCCGACCTGGGCCGGCAGGCCGACCTCAGCGAGCGGACCGGGATGCCGCTGGCCGTCCCGGGTCGCGAGGCGCCGGCCCAGGCCGCGGATCTCGCCGACGACGACCCGCCCGATGCCGCCGGCCCGGTGACCTCGATCGGCCTGGCCGCTCCGGGTGGCGGGGGCGCCCGACCCCGGGCAGGCGCCCGCCGGGGCCGCATCCTGGCCGCCGTGCGGCCGCCGCGGGCAGCCGCCGCGCCACCCCGCAACGGCGCCGCGGGCAGCGTGGGCGACCCGCCGGACAGCTCCCCGTCCGGAGATGCGAAGCCGAAGCCGCAGCCGCCCGCCGACTCCTGACCGGGCACCGTCCGCCCCGATTCCGCACCCGACGCCGCCCGCCGGTCCCTGACCCGGCGGGCGGCGTCGGGTCTGTGGCATGCCCGCAGCCCCCGGCGCTGGCGGGCGAGCCGGAGGTTCTCGCATCGCCCGACCGGGCGCCCCCGCGCGGCGATCCCGCGCGGCGACACCCGACCGCGCCCGCCATCCGCCGGAGGGCCGGACACGACCGGCCGCACCACCGATCGGTGTCTCCCGCCGGACCGCCTCCGCGGGAATCACACCCGGGTCGGTAAAGTTGAGTCTGGCAGACTCACCTCTGCCGGGTTATGCTAGGAGCCGTCATCATGAGTCAGGAAGGCTCAACCTCCTGATACGCCCTAGCGTTAGCAGGACCGCACTCTCCNGGTGGCCCTCGGAGAATCGGTCCACCGAGAGGTTCCACCCCACGAGGTCGGCTCGCACGCACCGTCTGCGCGCCGACACGGATCGAGAGGCACACAGACATGGCACGAGCGGTCGGCATCGACCTCGGCACCACGAACTCCGTCGTGAGCGTGCTCGAGGGCGGNGAACCCACGGTGATCGCGAACGCCGAGGGCTCTCGCACGACCCCGTCGGTCGTGGCCTTCGCGAAGAACGGCGAGGTCCTGGTCGGCGAGGTCGCGAAGCGGCAGGCGGTCACCAACGTCGAGCGCACCATCCGGTCGGTCAAGCGCCACATGGGCACCGACTGGAAGATGAAGGTCGACGCGAAGGACCTGACTCCGCAGGAGATCAGCGCTTTCATCCTGCAGAAGCTCAAGCGGGACGCCGAGTCCTACCTCGGCGAGACCGTCGCGGATGCGGTCATCACCGTCCCCGCCTACTTCGACGACGCCCAGCGGCAGGCCACCACGGAGGCCGGCACGATCGCGGGCCTCAACGTTCTGCGGATCGTCAACGAGCCGACCGCGGCGGCCCTCGCCTACGGGCTGGACAAGGGCGAGAAGGAGCAGACCATCCTGGTCTTCGACCTTGGTGGCGGCACCTTCGACGTCTCGCTGCTGGAGATCGGCGACGGCGTCGTCGAGGTGAAGTCCACCTCTGGCGACACCCACCTCGGCGGTGACGACTGGGACCAGCGGATCACCGATCACCTGATCAAGACCTTCAACGGTCAGCACGGGGTTGATCTCGGCAAGGACAAGATGGCCCTGCAGCGGCTGCGGGAGGCCGCCGAGAAGGCGAAGATCGAGCTCTCCCAGTCCAGCCAGACGTCGATCAACCTGCCCTACATCACCGCCTCGGCGGAGGGCCCGCTGCACCTCGACGTGTCGCTGACGCGTGCCGAGTTCCAGCGGATGACGTCCGACCTGATCGACCGCTGCAAGCACCCCTTCCAGCAGGCGGTGAAGGACGCGGGCATCAAGGTCAGCGACATCGACCACGTCGTTCTCGTCGGTGGTTCCACCCGGATGCCCGCCGTCGTCGACCTGGTCCGCGAGCTCACCGGCGGCAAGGAGCCGAACAAGGGTGTCAACCCGGACGAGGTCGTCGCCGTCGGCGCCTCGCTGCAGGCCGGCGTGCTCAAGGGCGAGGTCAAGGACGTCCTGCTGCTCGACGTCACCCCGCTGTCGCTCGGGATCGAGACGAAGGGGGGAATCATGACGAAGCTCATCGAGCGCAACACCACGATTCCCACCAAGCGCTCGGAGATCTTCACCACCGCCGAGGACAGCCAGCCCTCCGTGCAGATCCAGGTGTTCCAGGGTGAGCGCGAGATGGCCGCGTACAACAAGAAGCTCGGCATGTTCGAGCTGACCGGGCTCCCGCCGGCCCCGCGCGGCCTGCCCCAGATCGAGGTGACCTTCGACATCGACGCGAACGGCATCGTGCACGTGTCCGCCAAGGATCTCGGCACGGGCAAGGAGCAGTCGATGACGATCACGGGTGGGTCCGCCCTGCCGCGCGATGACATCGACCGGATGGTCCGCGACGCGGAGCAGTACGCCGAGGAGGACCGTAACCGCCGCGACGAGGCCGAGACCCGCAACAAGGCGGAGACCCTCGTCTACTCCACCGAGCGGTTCCTGGCCGAGAACGGCGAGAAGATCGACGCCGCGGTGAAGTCCGACGTGGAGGAGAAGCTCGGCACCCTGCGTGGTGCCGTCGCGGGCACCGACACGGCGGCGATCCGCGAGGCCGCCGACGCTCTGGCCGCCGCGAGCCAGGCGATGGGCCAGGCCATGTACGCGCAGGCCGCCCAGGAGGGGGCGGGTGCCCCCGGTGCCGGCGGACCGGCCGACGACGACGTGGTCGACGCCGAGATCGTGGACGAGGAGGACAAGAAGTGACCTCCGGTCAATCAGGTGACTGGTGGGGTGCGAGCGGGTCCGGCAGTCGAGACGACGAGGAGGAGCCTCGCGTGGTCGTGCGCGACCGGCGGCGGATCGATCCGGAGAGCGGTGAGGTGCGGGCAGATGCCGCCGCCGGGCCCGGCGGGGTGGCGGGCGCCGCTGCCCCCGGAGCCTTCGGCCAGGAGGCCGACGGCGAGCTCGTCGCATCCCTGCAGCAGCAGATCTCCGAGCGCACGGCGGATCTGCAGCGGCTGAAGGCGGAGTTCGACAACTACCGCCGGCGGGTCGAGCGGGACCGCCAGCAGATCGGCGAGCAGGCGAGCGCCAAGCTGCTCGCCAGCCTGCTGTCGACCCTCGACGACATCGGCCGCGCCCGCGACCACGGGGATCTCGAAGGTCCCTTCAAGGCCATCGCCGAGGCCCTCGAGGCGACGTTGGAGGCCGCCGGCCTGGAGCGCTATGGGTCGCCGGGCGACGAGTTCGACCCGTCCGTCCACGAGGCGCTCATGCACTCCTACCGGGCTGACGTGACCGGCCCGACCTGTGTGGACGTCTTCCGAGCCGGCTACCTGCACGCGGGTCGGGTCCTGCGCCCCGCGCAGGTGTCGGTCGCGGAGCCCACGGGCGAGGTGGCGGCGCCGGCCGAGGCCGAGCCAGCAGCCGACGAGGCGGCGCGCGGCGGGTCCGGGCTACCGGACGAGCAGGCGGCGGAGCGGTCGAGCCCCATCCCGGACGACACCGGCAGCATCCCCGGCCCGGACAACGGCGGGCCCACTGTCAGCGCCGACTGACACGACGCCGACTGACACGACGAGGAAAGGAGGGGCGCCGTGAGTGTTCGCGACATGGTCGAGAAGGACTATTACGCCGCTCTCGGCGTTCCCAAGGACGCCTCGGCGGCCGACATCAAGAAGGCGTACCGCAAGCTTGCCCGGGAGCTGCATCCGGACAAGAACCCCGGCGATGCGAAGGCCGAGGCGCGCTTCAAGGAGGTGTCCGAGGCCTACGACGTCCTCTCCGACGAGAGTCGTCGGCGGGAGTACGACGAGGCCCGGGCGCTGTTCGCGGCCGGCGGCCGGGCGGGCGGCCCCGGGGGTGGACGGGCCGGCGGCTACGGCTTCGGTGCGCCCGGCGGTTTCGGTGCGCCCGGCGGGGGTTACGGGGGCGGACCGAACGTCAACTTCGAGGATCTCCTCGGCGGATCGGGCGGTGGTCTCGGTGGCTTCTTCGACATGTTCCAGCGGTCGTCGCCGGGCCGCGGGCCGCGCCGGGGCGGCGACATCGAGGCCGAGGTCACCATCCCCTTCGAAAAGTCGCTGACCGGGCTGGAGGCTTCGGTCCGCCTGCCCGGCGCCGCGACCTGTACCACCTGCGAGGGCAGCGGGGCCCGGCCGGGGACCACCCCACGGACCTGTCCGACCTGCCGCGGGCTGGGCGTGGTCTCCCGTTCCCAGGGGGGATTCGCGCTGTCCGAGCCCTGTCGCGACTGCCTGGGCAAGGGCACGCTGATCGATCATCCCTGCCCGGACTGCCGGGGCTCCGGTCGACGCGAACGCGAACAGCGCATCCGCATCCCCCCGGGCGTCAGCGACGGCCAGCGGTTGCGGGTACGCGGCCGCGGCACGCCCGGGGAACGCGGCGGCCCGGCGGGTGACCTGGAGGTGACGGTCCACGTGCTGCGTCACCCGGTCTTCGACCGGGAGGGCAACAACCTGACCATCACGCTCCCCGTCACGATCACCGAGGCGGCCCTGGGCGCGTCGGTCCGGGTGCCGACCCTCGACGGCGCGCCGCTCACGGTGAAGGTGCCGGCCGGCACCTCCAGCGGGCGGCGGCTACGGGCCCGTGGTCGAGGCGTCCCTGCGCCGGGCGGCGGACACGGTGACCTCATCGTGACGTTGGAGGTGACCGTGCCCAAGCCGGCGGATCTCTCGCCGCGGGCACGCACGGCGTTGCTCGAGTTCGCCCAGGCCCATCCCGAGGACCCACGGGCGCCGCTGATGGAACGGATGGAGGCAGAGGGATGACCGCGCGTCCGAATCGCACGTCCGACCCGCCGGCCGCGCCGCACGCGCGGACGTCTCCGGCCCGGCGGTCGGAGGATCGACCGCCGCTGGACCCGATGGCATCGGCCACCGAGGTCCGGCCGGAGGGGTACTACCCGACCGGACCGCTGCCCGGCCCCGCCCACGACGAGGACGCACCGGTCTACGTCATCTCGATCGCGGCGCAGCTCGCCGGCATGCACCCGCAGACCCTGCGGTCCTATGACCGGCTCGGGCTGGTCACCCCGGGCCGCACCGCGGGGCGGGGGCGGCGTTACTCCGCCCGGGACGTCGCCCTGCTGCGGGAGGTCCAGCGCCTGTCCCAGGAGGAGGGCGTCAACCTTGAAGGCATCCGGCAGATCCTCCACCTGAGCGCTCAGGTGATGGCGCTGCAGGCGCAGGTCCGCCAGCTCACCGAGGAACTCACCCGGGCTCGCGTCGACGCGGAGCGGCAGGTGGCCGAGGCGCATGCCAGCCATCGGCGCGACCTCGTCCCGGTCGACCGCGGGGCGATCGTGGTATGGCGGCCGCTTCCCCGCCGTTGACCGCCTGGCCGGCAAGGGCGCCGGCCGGCGCGGCAACCGACCCCAGGGGCTTCTCCCGGTCCAGAACGGGCCACGAGGAGCCCCTCTCGCCTTTCCGGGAACGCGCGAACACGAATCAAGGTTGAGCGGGAACGACTCAGGTATGCTGAGCGTTGTAACGGATGACACTGCACGCACCTGACCACACTGGGATCCGCCATGAACGCTGAACGCCTCACCGCCCGCTCGCAGGAGGCTCTCTCCGCGGCGATCAGTCGAGCCACCGGCGACGGGTCACCGCTCGTCGACCCCCTCCACCTGCTCACCGCCCTGCTCGAGGCTCCCGACGGGGTCGGTGCGGCGCTGCTGTCCTCGGCCGGCACCTCCGTCGACACGGTCCGGGGCAAGGCCGAGGCCGCCGTGTCCCGGCTGCCCAGAGCCACCGGGATGAGCGTCTCGGCGCCCCAACTGTCCCGCCAGCTCCTCGCCGTGCTTGACAACGCCGAGCGGCAGGCGGGTCGCCTGGGCGACGAGTACACCTCGGTCGAGCACCTCGTCGTCGCCCTCGCCGAGGAGGGGGGCGAGGCCGGCCGCATCCTGACCTCCGCCGGCGCGAGTCCGGACGCGCTGCGCGGCGCCTTCGACAAGGTCCGCGGCGGTGCCCGGCGGGTGACCAGCCGCGACCCCGAGGGTTCCTACCGCGCGCTGGAGAAGTACTCGATCGACCTCACCGACCGGGCCCAGCAGGGCAAGCTCGACCCGGTGATCGGCCGGGACGCGGAGATCCGCAGGGTGATCCAGGTGCTGTCCCGGCGGACCAAGAACAACCCGGTCCTCATCGGCGAGCCCGGCGTCGGCAAGACCGCGATCGTCGAGGGCCTCGCCCTGCGGGTCGTGGCGGGCGACGTGCCGGAGTCGCTGCGTGGCCGGCGGATCGTCTCGCTCGACCTGGGCTCGATGGTCGCGGGNTCCAAGCTGCGCGGCGAGTTCGAGGAGCGGTTGACCTCGGTCCTCAACGAGATCCGCGAGGCCGAGGGCCAGATCATCACGTTCATCGACGAGCTGCACACGGTGGTCGGCGCCGGCGGCGCCGAGGGCGCGATGGACGCGGGCAACATGCTCAAGCCCATGCTCGCCCGCGGTGAGCTCCGCATGATCGGCGCAACCACGCTGGAGGAATACCGCACCCGGATCGAGAAGGACCCGGCGCTGGAGCGCCGCTTCCAGCCGGTCCTCGTGGGCGAGCCGACCGTCGAGGACACCATCGGCATCCTGCGCGGCCTCAAGGAGCGCTACGAGGTGCACCACGGGGTGCGCATCACGGATGCGGCGCTGGTCGCCGCGGCGACCCTGTCCGACCGCTACGTCACCGCCCGCTTCCTGCCGGACAAGGCGATCGACCTCATGGACGAGGCCGCGTCCCGGTTGCGGATGGAGATCGACAGCCGTCCGGTGGCGATCGACGAGCTCGAGCGGGCCGTGCGCCGGCTGGAGATCGAGGACATGGCGCTGTCGAAGGAAAACGACGACGCCTCCCGGGAGCGACGCGGGCGGTTGCAGCGCGAGTTGGCGGACCGGCGGGAGGAGCTGTCGAGCCTCACGGCGCGCTGGCACCGGGAGAAGGACTCGATCTCCGAGGTCCAGAAGATCAAGGAGGAGCTGGAGAACGCGCGGCGGGCGGCGGAGCTCGCCGAGCGCGACCTCGACCTGGCGAAGGCCGGTGAGCTGCGCTACGGCACGATCCCGACGTTGGAACGGCGGCTGACCGACGCCACCGACGCGCTGGCCGCTGCGGACTCCCCCGGCGGGGCGATGCTCAACGAGGAGGTCGGTCCGGACGACGTCGCCGAGGTCGTCGGCGCCTGGACGGGCATCCCCGCCGGCCGGCTGCTCGAGGGCGAGACGGCGAAGCTGCTGCGGATGGAGTCCGAGCTGCACGCCCGGGTGATCGGCCAGGACGAGGCGGTGCGGGCGGTGTCCGACGCGGTGCGCCGGGCCCGGGCCGGCATCGCCGACCCCGATCGGCCCACCGGTTCGTTCCTCTTCCTCGGCCCGACCGGCGTCGGCAAGACCGAGCTCGCGAAGGCGCTGNCCGACTTCCTGTTCGACGACGAACGGGCGGTCGTGCGCATCGACATGAGCGAGTACGCCGAGAAGCACTCGGTCGCCCGGCTGATCGGGGCCCCGCCCGGTTACATCGGGTTCGAGTCCGGTGGACAGCTCACCGAGGCGATCCGCCGGCGGCCCTACAGCGTCATCCTGCTCGACGAGGTCGAGAAGGCCCACCCCGACGTCTTCGACGTGCTGCTGCAGGTCCTCGACGACGGGCGGCTGACCGACGGTCAGGGGCGCACNGTCGACTTCCGCAACGCGATCCTCATCCTGACCTCGAACCTCGGCTCGCAGTTCATCGCCGATCCGACCCTGAGCCCGCAGGTGCGGCGCGAATCGGTGATGGTCGCGGTGCGGGATGCCTTCAAGCCGGAGTTCCTCAACCGGCTCGACGACGTCCTCGTCTTCGACCAGCTCGGCCGGGAGGACCTGGCCCGCATCGTCGATCTCCAGCTCGACCGGCTGCGGGCGCGGCTGCAGGAGCGGCGGATCGGCCTCGAGGTCACCGACACCGCCAAGGGATGGCTGTCCGACGTCGGTTACGACCCGGTGTTCGGGGCGCGGCCGCTGCGGCGCCTCGTCCAGACGGCGATCGGCGACCAGCTCGCCCGGGAACTGCTCGCAGGGCAGGTCCGCGACGGCGACGACGTGCTCGTCGACGCCGTGCCCGGCGGCTCCGGACTGATCGTCTCCGGCACGGTCAAGCCGCCCGCCAAGGCACTGTAAGGGCGGCCGGCGTGGCCCGCGGCCGGATCCGGGCGCGACGCACTCTGCGGTGCGCCCGGACCGGCGGCGGCCCGGTCACATGAGCCCGTCGGGAGGTTACGGTAAGCAGTGGTCGATCGCCGAGTACTGGCGGATCCGCGCCGAGGGTGGGAGCCGACGATGTCCGTACTTCCCGATCCCGACACCGCGTTCGGGGCGAAGGTCGCTCGGCGGCTGGGCGAGGACCGGATCGCCTGGCTGACGTCGACCGACCGGTCCGGCACCCCNCAGCCGGCGCCGATCTGGTTTCTGTGGGACTTCGCCACCGACAGCGCCCAGCTCTACAGCGAACCCACCGCCCGGCGACTGAGCCGGATCCAGACGAATCCGCNCAGCTCCCTGCACCTCGACGACGACGGCCGCGGCGGTGACTTCGTCGTGCTCACCGGCGTGCTCACCACCGACCCGGATGCCCCGCCCGCGGATCGGAACCCGGGGTACCTCGCCAAGTACAGCGACTGGGCGAAGAACGTGTTCGGTTCGGTCGAGCGGTTCGCGACGCTGTACAGCGTGCCGCTGCGGTTTCGGGTCGAGCGGACCCGCGGGCAGTGAGCCGCGGGTAGTGCAATGAGACGCCGATCGGGTGGGGCGTCGGGACGTAGGGTCGGCGCATGACGGGCAGATCGAACATCGTCGTCTCGGCAACCGTGCGGAACGCCCTGGCCGCCGGGGCGCCGGTGGTCGCGCTGGAGTCGACGTTGATCGCGCACGGGCTGCCCCGGCCCCGCAACCGCGAGGTCGCCGTGGAGCTGGAGGAGCTGGCGCGCGAACGGGGAGCGACCCCCGCGACGGTCGCGGTGATCGACGGCGTGCCCCGGGTCGGCCTGGACGAGCCGGATCTGCACCGCATCGCCGACGACGCCGACGTCGTCAAGTTGTCCGTGCGTGACCTACCGGTCGCCTGCGCGACGGGGTGGACCGGGGCGACGACGGTGGCGTCCACCGCTCTACTCGCGGCCCGCGTGGGGATTCGGCTGTTCGCCACCGGCGGCCTTGGCGGGGTGCACCGCGGTGCCGGAGACAGCTTCGACGAATCCGCCGACCTGGTGACCCTCGCGGCCACACCGATCACCGTCGTGAGCGCCGGAGTCAAGTCGATCCTCGACATCGGCGCGACCCTCGAACGGCTCGAGACGTTGGGCATCACCGTCGTCGGCTATCGGACGTCGACCTTCCCCGGCTTCTACCTGCCGCACACCACCTACGACCTGGACTGGCGGGTCGGCGACGCCGGTCAGGTCGCCGCGACGATGACCGCGGCGGACATGCTGGGCCTCACCTCGGCGATCGTCGTGGCCAACCCGCTGCCCACCGACCAGGCCCTCGACCCGGCCCTGCACGACCGGGTGCTGGCCGACGCCCTGGCCTGGGCCGAGGACCGCGGCATCCGCGGTAAGGCCGTCACCCCGTTCCTCCTGGAGACCTTCCACCGGGAGACCGGCGGAGCGAGCCTCGAGGTCAACATCAACGCCGTGCGGAACAACGTCGCCGTCGCGGCGGACATCGCCCTCGCCTGGTCCGCCACGGACCGGTCCGCCACGGACCGGTCCACCGCAGACCCGGTCACCGCAGACCCGGCCCCCACAGACCCGGCCCCCGTAGCGCGAGCGCATCGGCCGTAGCCGGCAGCCGGGCCGCGGAGCTGCGACGATTCCGTCAGGGCCGCGACGCCGGGCGAGCCAGGGGATCGCGACAGCACCACGGTCGTCATCATCCGGCGCCGCCTGCCGGTGGACGGGGCGCAGCACTGCCGAGGAGGGGGCTGGCGGGTCGTGTCGTGGGTGATCGGACGCCGCTCGGCCTGGCTGGTCATCGTCCTCTGGCTCGCGGTCGGGGGGGCGGCCAGCCCGATCGCGTTCCGCCTCGCCGACGCCCAGAAGAACAACGCGGCCGCGTTCCTCCCGGCGGACGCCGAGTCGACCCGCCTGCTCGCGGCGCAGCGCCACTTCCCCGGCCAGGACGCCGTACCGGCCGTCGTCGTCATGACCAGGCCGGCGGGCCTGACCCCGGCAGACCGGTCCGCCGCCACCGCCATCGGTGGGGCGCTGCGTCCCTTCGCCGCCGGGCCGATCCTCGGGCCCATCGTCTCCCCCGACGGCCGCTCGCTGATCCTCACCGTCCCCCTTGCCCAGCTCGACGACGCCGCCCGGTTCACGGACAACGTCCGCGAGATGCGCCGGATCGCCGCCCGGATCGCCCCCGCCGGGACCGAGACCGCGATCACCGGGCCGGCGGGCCTGGTAGCCGACGCCTTCCAGATGTTCAGGACGATCGAGAGCCGGCTTCTCATCGTCACCGCGGGGATCGTCGCCGTGATTCTGCTGATGGTCTACCGCAGCCCGCTGCTGTGGCTGGTCCCCCTGGTGTCGGTGGGCATCGCCGACCAGACCGCGGCCGGGATCGTCAGCCTGCTCGCCCGGCACGGCGGGCTGACCGTCAACGGGCAGAGTTCGGGCATCCTGCGGGTGCTCGTCTTCGGGGCCGGCACGGACTACGCCCTGCTGCTCATCGCCCGCTATCGGGAGGAACTCACCCGCCACCGGGATCCGCGCCGCGCCATGCGCGAGGCGATGCGGCACGCCGGCCCCGCGATCCTGGCCTCCGCCGGCACCGTCGTCATCGGGATGCTCTGCCTGCTGTTCGGGGTGCTGGCCTCCGACCGCGGGCTCGGGCCGGTCGGCGCGATCGGCATCGCGACCGCCCTGGTGACGATGACCACTCTGCTGCCGGCGGCGATGGTGCTCTGCGGACGCCGGCTGTTCTGGCCGTTGATCCCCCGATTCGGGGAGCATCCCCCCGTCACCGACACGGCCCGACGGGGGCCGGCGGCGCGGGCCGCCCACGACAACGCGCTGGCCGCGCCCACCGCCCCCGGCCACGAGGATCTCAGCGAGTTCGACCTCGCCGAGGAGCCGGGACGCTGGGTCAGGATCGGCGAGGCGATCGACCGGCACCCGCGGGCGGTGTGGGTGGGAACCTCGCTGGCGCTGGGCATGCTCATCGTCGGCCTGCTGACGATGGACACGTCGCTGCGGCAGGACGAGGGCTTCCGGCACCGGGTGGAGTCGGTGCGCGGCATCGAGCTGATCTCCGCGGACTTCCCGCCGGGCGTCGCGGCGCCGACGTACGTCATCGCCGCCGAACGGGCGGCGCCCCAGGTCAGTGCCGTGATCCGGGCGACGCGGGGGGTGGCGGGGGTGGCCGAGGTCGGCCGCGCGGGCGACCGGGTGCAGTTCCTCGTCGTCCTGAGCGACCAGCCGGACAGCCCGGAGTCGTTCGACGCCGTGCGCGAGCTGCGATCCCGGGTGCACCGGGTGCCGGGCGCGGGCGCGCTGGTCGGGGGGAACACGGCGGTGAACCTCGACGTGCGGCACGCGGCGGCGCGGGACCGCCAGGTGATCATCCCACTGGTCCTCACGGTCGTGCTCGTGGTGCTGATGTTCCTGCTCCGCGCGATCGTCGCCCCGCTGGTGCTCATGGCGACGGTCGTGCTGTCCTACCTCGCCGCGCTCGGCGGGAGCGCGGTCGCCTACCACTGGATCTTCGACTTTCCCGGCGCCGACCCCTCGCTGCCGCTGCTGGCGTTCATCTTCCTGGTCGCGCTCGGCGTGGATTACAACATCTTCCTGATGACCCGGGTCCGCGAGGAGGCCGGGCGGATCGGCCCCCGGCCCGGCGTGCTGCACGCGCTGGCCGTCACCGGCGGCGTCATCACGTCCGCGGGCGTCGTACTCGCCGCCACCTTCTCCGCTCTGATCATCTTTCCGCTCGTCCAGCTCGTCGAGGTCGGCTTCGTGGTCGCGTTCGGCGTCCTGCTCGACACCCTGGTCGTGCGGTCGATCCTCGTGCCCGCGTTGACGCTGGACATCGGCCGGCGCATCTGGTGGCCCAGCCGGTTGGCTCGCCCGGACGACACCGCCGGCGACACGCCCCCGGCGGCCTCCCCCAGCGCGCCGGCACCCCCGCCGCGCCCGCGGACACCGCGCCATCCCGTCTAGGCTCGCGGACGCCCACGGCCGCCCGAACGGGGCGAGATCCGCGCCGGACACCCGGACGGCCGCGATCCACTCGTCCCATTCCGGTCGGACGTATCCGGGGCGCGACTTATCGTTGCGGCATGCCCGACGCTCTCCTGCCGGATCCCGAACAGTGGCGGGTCCTGCCGCCGGAGCTGCGACGGCTGCGACGGACGCTGCTGGTCCTCGGGGCCGTTCCGGCGTTGGCGCTCACGCTGCTGATCTCGCTCTCGGTCGGCGGCTGGCCCTGGGTCCTGCTCACCGCCGCCCCGCTGCTGGCGGCCGCCGCGGCCTGGCGATCCATCGGCGTGGGCTGGCGGGCCTGGCGCTACGCCGAGCGGGAGGACGATCTGCTGATCAGCCGGGGTGTGCTGGTGCGGCGCCTGGTCGTCGTGCCGTACGGACGGATGCAGCTCGTCGACGTCAGCGCCGGGCCGCTCGCCCGGCGCTTCGGCATCGCCAAGGTGCAACTGCACACCGCGGCGGCGGCCAGCGACGCCGTCATCCCGGGGCTGCCCCCGCGGGAGGCCGCCCGGCTGCGCGACGCCCTCACGGAACGTGGCGAAGCCCGGTCGGCCGGGCTGTGACCCCCGAGCGGGAGATCACCGAACGAGGGGCTGCCGAGCGGGGGGTTGCCGAGCGGGGGGTTGCCAAGATCGACGGCCTCTTTTCGGACGCCTCCCCGGCGGGCGCGCCGATGGCCGCGCCGGACGGGTTCCACCGGCTGCATCCCCTCACGCCATTCCTGCGGGGCTGGGTGATCGTCGCCGCGTTCGCCGCGAGCGTCGGGCGCAACCTCGCCGAGGATGTCACCGCCCGGGCCATCGGCCTCACCCTGATCTTCCTGATCCCGGCGGCCGGCACCTACGGCTACTGCGCCTGGCGGTTCACCCGGTACCGGGTCGAACGCGACGGCCTGCGGCTGGACACCGGTCTGCTGGTCCGGCGCACCCGCTACGTCCGGCTGGACCGGCTGCAGTCGGTGGACATCGTCCAACCGCTGCTCGCCCGGATGATCGGGTTGGCCATCCTGCGCCTCGATCTGGCGGGCCGGGAGCACCGGGAACGGTCCGACTCGGACGGCGGCGACTCCGGGTCCGACCTGCGGTACCTGTCGATCGGGCATGCCCACCGGCTGCGCGCCGAACTGCTCGCCACCGCGGCCGGGCTCGCCCCCGACGTCGGCGAGGCGCCGTTCCATCCGCTCGCCGAGGTGCTGCCGAGGCGGCTGATCGCGGCGATCGCCCTGTCGCCCGCACCGTGGGCGGCGCTGTTCGGGGCGGCGGCGATCGCCACGCCGTCGCTGCTCACCGGCACCCGCGCCGGCGTCCTGGGCGCGCTCCCGCTGCTCGGCTGGCTCTGGCACACCACCTTCCGGATCTTCGCCGCCGGCTACCCGTACGCCGTGTCCGAGTCGCCGGACGGGCTGCGCATCGACAGCGGGTTGCTCGAGCGCGCTCACGCCACCGTCCCGCCGGGGCGGGTCCAGGCGATCAGTATCGGGGAGCCGTTGCTGTGGCGCCCGAGCGGCTGGGTGACCATCCGGATGAACGTGGCCGGCGGCGGTCCGTCGGTCCTGCTTCCGGTCGCCCGCCGGGACGAGGCGCTGGAGCTGATCGGCAAGCTGCTACCCGGGGTGGATGTGGCCGCGGTGGAGCTGGCCCGCCCGCCGCGACGGGCCGCGCTGCTCGCCCCGATTCACTGGCGGGTGCTGTCCTGCGGCGCCGACGACGTGGTCTTCGTCGCGCGTCACGGGCTGCTGCGCCGGTACACCGATCTGATCCCGCACGGCAAGGTGCAGAGCATCCGTCTGGTGGCGAACCCGCTGGCCCGGGTGCTGCGCCTCGCCGACGTGCACCTGGACACCACCGGCGGACCGGTGCGGGTGCGGGCCGGCCTGCGCGACCGGGCCGAGGCGCTGCGGATCGTCGCCGCCCAGGCCGAGCGGTCCCGGCTGGGGCGCCGCGCGGCCGTGCCGGACCGGTGGATGACCTGACGCCTCGCCAGCCAGAACCCGGCCCCGCGGACAACCGGTGACGGACCTGGGAACGACGGCCGGGGCGGGTCAGCCGAAGGTCGGGAACTCCGGGCCGAACACCGAGCCCCAGAGGGCCACGGCCTCCTCGTGGTCCCCGGCCTGCTCCGCGTCGACCGCCTTCGCCGAGTAGATCCGGGCGAGCCGGATGGTCTCCGCGAGCGCGTCGACGTCCTCGGGGCGCAGGTAGGCGGACAGGTCACCGCCGACGTCCGCCGGATCCGCCGCGACCAGGCCGACCTCGTCCATGTGGCGGAAGACCTCGGCCAGTCCCTGCCGGGTGTTGAGCCCGCGACCGACGAGGACCTGCCCGGCAAGCGCCTCGATGTGGAACGAGCGCAGGTGGCTGCCGCACACCCGGTTCCATGCCTTGAGCAGGCGCACCGCCGAGATCACCCGGGGGCCGAGGTCCGCGGTCCAGCTCGTGTGCCGCTCCGGGCGGGTCGGCAGCCAGCCGCCGACCCGGTCGGGCATGACGTAGCCGGCCCGGGGGTGATCGAACGCCGGGACGAGGTGCACGTCCGGCGGNGAGTCGTAGACGATGCGCAGCGCCTGGCCGCGGCTGCCGATCGTCTGGATCCGCTCGCCGCCGATCGCGTTGCGCACGCAGAGCACCAGATCGCGCGAGTCCCAGCGGAACCGCTTCCACGCGCTGTTCGCGGCGGAGAAGACGGCGAAGATGTCGACCTCGTCCAGCGGCTGGATCATGGTGTCCCGCCCGGCCGAGCCGATCGTCGCGACGCCGACCAGCGGCAGTGCGCACCGGGGCGGGAAGATCGCCCGCAGCGCCCGCTCCGCCTCGTCCCGCCGGGCGGCGATCACGGCCTTGTCCTCGGCGCTGAGCCGGATCAGGTCATCCAGCTTGGCGAAGGCCCGCGCGGTGGTCCCGACGAGCAGGGGACCGGTCATCGCCCCGGTCGTCGGATTGATCGGCGGCGGAACCTGCTGGCCCGACGCGCCGCCATCGGGTGGAAACAACGCGTTGGGCGCGCCCGGCGTGGACTCGTTGGACCGCCGCCAGTGCGACGGAATGATCAGGTGGTCGTAGGTGACCTCCCCCGGCCGGACTCCGGCCGGTGTCCCCCGAGGGGTATCCACGCTCATGCTGCTGACCTCCCAGGCGCAGGTAGCGCCGAACCGTTCGGGCTCCCCTCCCCGGACGCGAGACGGACCTCCCACGGACCGCCCCGGACGCCCCGCCCTCACTCAGCCCGTCGGCCAACGGTCGCGACATCGCTTTACATGGTGCCCCAGGGCATCACGGTCTGAACAGGGGGCTGNCACCGCGGCGTGTCCACCGCTCGCCCTCTGCCGCCGAAATTACGAGAAGACGGTTGTCGCCCGGCTGACAGGAGGCCACTGTCACGGCAACGCCGACACAACATTGCACAGGCCCATCCATCAACGCTGGGCAGGCACTTTCGGTCCGGCGACCAGGAAACGGGCCGGTCCGGGCGCGGGGAACGCCGGGACGGCCGCGGTGACACCGTGCCGGCGGGCACCCAACCGGGCCACGTGACGGTGCGTGACGTCGAGGGTGATCAGCCCGTCGGCGGACGCAGCCAGATCCGCCACCAGTCGGCTATCAGAACGGGGGTGGGCACGAACGAGGTCGCCTGCCCCAGGCGCTTTCCGATCCCGTCACCGCGGCGGATCCTCGTCTCCACCAGGGCGCCGCGGTACTCGAACCAGCCGGCGACCGCGCGGACGGCCTCGGTCGCATAGCCCTCGCGCCGGCAGCCGAGCACTATCGACACCCCGACCACGGCGCGCCGGCCGTGGGTGTCCGCGGCGACCAGGCCGACGGCCGCCGGCCCCGACCTTCGCCGCAGCACCCAGGTCAGCACCGACCGCCCGGCGCCGGCCCGGCGGCGCAGCTCGCGGCGCAGCGACCCGGCCGGGTCGAGGGGATCCGGGGCGGCGGCGTGCGGATCCGTGCCGACGATCCCGCCGTAGGGGCCGACCCCGTCCCCGCCGCGCCCGCCGGACCGGGCGACCACCGCCGTGAACGCCAACGCCGGCGCGAGCTCCTCGGCGACGTAGCCGGCGTTCCAGACCGTCAGCGGCAGGGCGAGCAGCCGGGGGGTGGTGAGGGTGGGGCCTTCACCCACGGCGGGACGGTTCCCGAACGCCGAGCAGGCCCCGTTCCCGCAGCCACGACTCGGTGCGGCCCATGCCGTCGGCGAGTGGCACGGCGGGCGACCAGCCGGCCAGGCTGCCGATCCGGGTAATGGAGAAGCCGGCGTCCCGGGTCAGTTCGCGCACGCCGAGCGCGCCGAGGTCCACCCGGGCGCGCGGGTCGACGCCGGCCACGAGCCGCGCGCCGAGGCCGCGGACCAGGGCTCCGGCGGGGCGGCCCGACACGGGCGGCGGGGTGGCGACGCCGGGCGGGTCCGGCGTCGCGGTCCTGGCGGGCGCCGACTCCGCCGCGGCCGGCACACCGCCGGCTGGCACACCGCTGGCTGGCACACCGCCCGCCGACGCCGGCGACCTCGGGGCCGCCAGCCCCGCGCCGAGTGCCCGCACCCGGTCCCACGCGTCCACGGCCCCGAGCAGCCGGCCCGGCACGGACCGCGGCGAGGGCAGGTCCAGCATCCGGCTGTAGTACCCGAAGAACTCGGCGGCGCTGACCTGCTCGCCCCCGGTGACGTGCAGCACCTCGCCGGCGACCGCGGCGCGGTCCGCGGCGGCGACCGCCATCACCGCCGCGACCACGTCGTCGACGTGGACCGGGCTGAGGACCCCGCGGCCGCCGTCCACCAGCACGAACCGGCCGGCCCGCATGAGCAGCACCGGCCACAGCGTCCAGCGCCCCGCGCGGGGACCGTAGGCGTCGCCGATGCGCACCACGGTGGCACCGAGCCCGTGCGCCGCGGCCGAACCCACCGCCTGCTCGGCGGCGGCGAGCGCGTCGGCCCGCACGTCGCCGGTGAGGCCGACCGGGGCGGTCTCGTCCACCAGCGGCCCGCCCACCAGGCCGGCCTCGGCCCGTTCGCCGTCGCGCGGCGCCACCCGCGACAACACGTCCACGCAGGACAGGTGCAGGAAACGCGCGACCCCGGCGCGCCCGGCCGCGTCGAGCAGGGCGGCGGTACCGCCGAGCGTCACCCGCCGGACCTCGGCGCCGGGAACCCGCAGCGGTGCCCCGGCGCGCCCCGGGCGCACCGGGGTGAGTTCCGCGACGCCGCCGGTCCCCACTGCGGCGGCGTGGATGACCAGGTCGGCGCCGTCGAGCGCCCGCTCCCACTCACCCGGCCGGCTGATGTCGGCCTGCACCACGCCGGGCGCGCGCCGGACATCCAGCGCGACGACGTCGGCGCCCTGCCCGCGCAGGGCATGCGCAAGCGCTCCGCCCAGAAACCCGGCCGCGCCGGTGACCACCGCCCGAACCACGGCCCACTCCTCCTACCCGGGTCACCCACGCCCGGGTCACCCGCGTCGACGGTCCTGTCGCGATCGCCGCGGTCCGCTCCGCCGGCCGTGCCGCCCTCGCTGCCGTCGGCGACGACGTCCCGACCCTACGGGATCGATCGGCCCGCAGCGGCGGACCATCGGCGCGAGTCGACCCGGCCGGCCGGCCCCCTCCACGCCCGAAACCGGAATCCGCCGGTGCCGGGGGCGGGCGCCGCCTCTCGGGCCGGACCGGCCGATCGCGTCAGGGGCCCGTTTCGGGGGTCGCGAAGTCCTGCGTCCAGTAGTAGCCGTAGGTCCCGCCCGTCGCGAGGCCGACGCCGATCCGCGTCAGCGAGCAGGTGAGGATGTTCGACCGGTGCTCGGGGCTGTCCATCCAGTCCCGGACGACCTCGGCGGCGCTGCGCTGTCCGGCGGCGATGTTCTCCGCGGCGACGGAGTAGTCGAAGCCTGCCGCCGCCATCCGGTCGAAGGGGCTGCGGCCGTCGGGGCTGTCGTGGCGAAAGTAGCCGGACACTGCCATGTCGACGCTGTGCGCCCGGGCCGCCGCCGTCAGCACCGGATCGGCCACCAGGTCCGCGCAGCCCGCCGCCCGCCGTGCCCGGTTCGTGGCCGCGATCACGTCGGCGATCAGGCGGGCCCGGGCGGGCGGCTGGCCGGGCGCGGCCAGACCGGCGGCGCCCGCGGCGGCCGGTCCCGACGCACCCGGGCCGGGCCGCTGCGCCGACGGCGACCCCGCGGCGCCACCGATGGGCGCCGCCAGCGCTCGGGCCGGCGTGCGCGCCGCGGTGACGGTGCCCGGCCCGGCCTGGCCTGTGGCTGCGCCCGCGGCCGCGCCAGCGGGGTTCCCCGTGGACGACCGCTCGGCCGCCGACGTCGCGCCGGCCACACGGAGGGCGAGTCCCCCGGTAGCCGCGCCGGCACGGCCGGTGACCCACAGCGCGAGCGCGAGCGTGGCCAGGAGAACGCCCGCCGCCGCGCCGTACGCGGGCAGCACCGGGCGCCGGGGCGCCCGGTGGCGATTACGCGTGCGCTGCATCGGACCCTTCGCTCGGTCGGCCCCCCCGACCTCGTGCCTGGATCGATCAAGGCTAGCTAGGCGTAGTCAGGAACTACCATCATCAACGCCCATTGCCTACCCGATGTGATCTGGTAGCGATGTGGTGGAGATTACCCGCCGGATCGATCAGGGCAGCGGCCCGGCCACCGGGGGCACGAAGGGACAACGCCGACGTCCTCCGGCGGCGAATCGCGGCGAACGGTCGAAGACCTGTGGCGAAGACCTGTGGCGGAGACCCGCCGGTCACCGGTCCCGATCGGTCGCCGAGGCGGCCGAGGGATCCGGTTCCGCCGTCGGCACCGGTGCCGGTGCCGGTACCGAACCGTCATCCGGGTGGGGGTCGTCACGCACCGGCCCCCGGTCGGCGGTGGCCTCGGGGACCGACTGCCCGTGGGTGGTCCGGCCCCGGGCGGTGCGGCGGCGCAGCAACTCGCCCCCGACCCCCGCCAGGACGGAGGCGACCACCACCACCAGCGCGAGCCAGCCCGTGGCGTCGCGCAGGCCAGGAATGGCGGAAGCCGCGTAGCCCAGCAGGATCAGCCCGGTCCCCCACACCACCGCGCCGGACACTACGGCGACGAGGAACCGGTGCCACGGCATGGCCACGGCCCCGGCCAGGACCGGGGCGAACGTCCGCGCCCACGGGACGAACCGGGCGGCCACGAGGGTGACTGCCCCGAACCGCCGGTAGAACTCCTCCGTCCGGGCCAGGGCCGGGGCGTAGCGGCGCTCCAGGAAGGGCCGGCCCAGCCGGTGCCCGGTGTAGTAGCCCGCGGCGGCGCCGGCGCTGGCCGCGAGGGCGACTCCCACGCACAGGACATAGATGGAGACGTCCGCGCCGGCGTCCGCGGCGACCAGGCCGGCCGCGAACAGGATCGTGTCCCCGGGAAGCCAGAACCCGATCAGGATCCCGCTCTCGGTGAAAATCATCGCGAACAGGACGATGTACAGCGTCGTCCCGGACAGGCTGCCGACGTCCACGTGACCAGTGTGCCGGGCGGGCCCGGCCGGGTGGCGGGCGCGTCGCCGCGGTCGGCGTCCCGGGCCTGCCGACGGACCACACCCGTCCGGGCCATCCCCTCCCCTGCCCCTGGTCGCGACGCCCGGCGAGCCTCGGCGTCCCGCCGAACAGGCAATGCGCACCGGCGCCGCGTCGGTGACCGACTTTGTCCCGGCGACGTCGGCCGCATCCGACCACCCCGACGGGGCGAGCCGTCATACCCTTCGCCCACCAACAGTCCAACGGCGGTCTGCCGGCCCTGTCGGGCTGCTCAGCGCCGCCGTCCATGGCTGATCGGCGCCCCGACAGGTTCGACAAGGAGCCCCACCGATGCCCATCGCCACCCCAGAGGCCTACGCCCAGATGCTCGACCGGGCGAAGTCCGAGGCCTTCGCCTACCCCGCGATCAACGTCACCTCGTCGCAGACCCTCAACGCCGCCCTGCGGGGATTCGCCGAGGCGGGCAGCGACGGAATCGTGCAGGTCTCCACCGGCGGGGCGGAGTACCTGTCCGGTTCGACGGTGAAGAACATGGTCCTGGGCGCGGAGGCCCTGGCCGAGTATGCCCACCACGTCGCGAAGGCCTACCCGGTCACCATCGCGTTGCACACCGACCACTGCCCGGCGGACAAGCTCGACACCTACATCCGGCCGCTCATCGCGATCTCGAAGGAGCGGGTCGCCGCCGGCCGCGAGCCGCTGTTCCAGTCCCACATGTGGGACGGCTCGGCCGTCGAGCTCGAGGAGAACCTCAAGATCGCCGAGGAACTGCTCGCCGACGCCACCGCCGCGAAGATCGTTCTTGAGGTCGAGATCGGCGTCGTCGGCGGCGAGGAGGACGGCGTCGTCGGCGCGATCGACGAGAAGCTCTACACCACGCCGGGCGACATGTGGCGGACCGCCGAAGTCCTCGGTTCGGGCGAGAAGGGCCGTTACCTGCTGGCCGCGACCTTCGGCAACGTGCACGGGGTGTACAAGCCGGGAAACGTCAAGCTTCGTCCGACGATTCTTCGCGAGGGCCAGGATCACGTCGCCCAGAAGCTGGGTCTGCCAGCCGGATCGAAGCCGTTCGATCTCGTCTTCCACGGCGGCAGCGGCTCGGACCTCAGCGAGATCCGGGAGACCCTGGACTACGGGGTCGTGAAGATGAATGTGGACACCGACACCCAGTACTCATTCACCCGTCCCATCGTGGACCACGTCTTCAAGAACTATGACGGGGTACTCAAGGTGGACGGCGAGGTCGGGGCGAAGAAGGCCTACGACCCGCGCACCTACGGAAAGCTCGCCGAAAGCGGCATGGCGGCCCGGGTGGCCCAGGCGTGCGAGGATCTCCGCTCGGCCGGTCGGTCCCTCAGCAAGGCCTAGCCACCACCCGCTCCCGAGCCCGGCCCGACCGCAACCCTCCCGGCCCGGAGGATCACACCCGGCGATCGTCGCGCCGGGTGTGCCACCGAGCACCGCCCGGACCGACCCGGGCACACCTGGGGTCGGGCCGNCCATTCGGGTGGCTTTTCTCGACTCTGCCGGCTTGGCCGGCGGACCGCTCGGCCCGGCCCCGGCGCGCAGCGGCAACCATTCCGGCGGCCGCGCGGATCCCCACCGGCCCCCGACGGTCGGGACGGAGCGACCGGCACAGAACGGACATCCGGCAGATCCACCCCATCGATCGTCTCCATGATGTCCCGTATCATGCGGGCACCCACGGTCCCCCAGTTGCGTCACGCGACTGGGGGACCACTGTCTTTCGTCGAGTGGTCCCCCTCGGGTCCGTTGCCCGGCCACGCTTATCAGCAGCAGGTTTCGGCCAGATCGACCCACACGAGGCGGACGTGCGGCCGCATCGGACGCCCCGAGTGCCCCACCAGGACATCCTCCCCCGAGACCTGGGCCTCCGAGCGTCGCTACGCCGCTGCGTGCCCGACCGAGCGCGGCGGGCACCCGAATGACAAGGTCGTAAGTCACCACCAGGTTTCCGTAGTTTTTCTCACACAGGTAGGCTGCCCAGGACGAACCGGGGTAAGCGGACCATTGCGCCCATCCAGCGCGCCGCGGCACAGTCGATATTGCTTCTCCGCAGGTCACCCATTCGGCGTGATTCACCACGCTCTGCTCGCCATAACCCATCGGCAAACAGGGTGATCAGCCGGCCACAAATACCCCCGTCCGCGATAACGCCAGGTTGATGAGCGGGCGCGCACGCGCGATACCAGTCACCCAGCGGGCACTCAAGCAGGCGCGCCGACTGTGCTCTTTTTCACGTGCCCTATTCAATGCTTGGCGACTCGCCGGCCGGCGTGGTTATGGTCTTCGCCGTGCCGACGACAACGTCTGGCATTCGTCGGGCGGCACGCCGAATCCTGCCCCCGGTCGACGATTTCTCCAGACCAGACGGCAGGAACGGGGGAACCATCTCCGAGCGTCGAAGGGATTCGATGCTCTCGGGGTGAAGCCGTGAGTGACGGACGCACCAGGGTCTTTCGGTGCGAGCACACGTCCCCAGGAATCCCTGGCATGGCCGGGCAGTTCCCAGCCCGAATCCGACAGCTCACCTCGCAGGCGTGGGGAAGGACCACAAACATATGTCCGACGCACGTACCAGTGGCCGACAATGGAGCGCCGGCACCCGTATCCGGGCGCGGGCCCTCATGGTTGCTCCGGTTCTCGCGGCGGCGGTCGGGGGTACCCTTGCGGTCAGCCAGCCGGCCGAGGCGCAAACCTGGGCGGGTCTGCGGCAGTGCGAGTCCGGCGGTGACTACACGACGAACACCGGCAACGGCTACTTCGGCAGCTATCAGTTCTCGGCCAGCACCTGGCACAGCCTCGGCTACAGCGGGCTGCCACATCAGGCGCCCCCGGCGGTCCAGGACGAGGCCGCCCTCCGGCTCGCCCAGCGCTCCGGCTTCGGCCAGTGGCCGNTCTGCGGTCGCGGCATGGGCGCCGACCAGCTCGCGGGCGGCTCGTCGGCCAGCGGCGCGGCGCAGGCGTCGCGCTCAGCGGCGCGGGCCCCGCTGACCGTCAGCCCCGCGGCCTCCACCACCCCGAACTTCACCCGCAACCTCACGGCCGCGCTGGTCGGGCAGGACCGGGCCGACGTGCGCGCCTGGCAGACCCGGATGAGCCAGCTCGGTTACCCGATCGCGGTGGACGGACACTTCGGGCCGCGCTCGGCCGCCGCCGCCCGCTCCTTCCAGGGCTCCCACGGTCTGGCCGTCGACGGCATCGTCGGCCCGGCGACCTGGCACGCCACCTTCGGCTGAGCGCCACATCACGCGCGGTAGCCATCCGGCCGATCGCCGCGCCGCCGAACGGCACCATGCGCATGTAGTCCATCCGACCCGGGACGCGGGGACGCGCGTCACGGCTCCCGGACGACCTTCCCACCCCGGTGACACCGGCCAGGGGAGCTCACCAACTCGCCCCGACCGGCCCGCCCGGACGCCCGGACGATCTCCGTGCGCGTTCCGAAACGGGCCGGTCGGCCACCCACTCCGCACCGGATGCCGACGCCGCCGTGGTGATACCCCGCGGCGCCGGCGGCACACCCCGCCACCCGATCGGGCGGCACCGTCGGGCTCCGCCGTTCGCGCGTCCCAACCTGGTTACTGCGAACCACCCCGGTTTGCGCCCCCTGNACCGTTATCGCTAGAGTGCCGATCACTCGCCACCCGGCGAGGTCGCTCGGACGGACGCCGAGTCCTGCCCGACGTGCGAGCGGCTGGAACTAGTACGCACCGCAACGGGCAGGAGTGGGGGACCCACCAATTCGGGCGTCCTGGACGCCCTTGGGGTTAAGCAGGCTCGTCCCAGCCATCCGGTGTGGGGAGAACGATTCCCACGCACCACCGACGGCCCGGGGCGGACCGGCCGGGCCATCCCAGCCCGCACCCGACAGCTCACCCCGCAGGCGATCGGGATTGGACTGACATGCCGTCAGGACGGCGTGGTGGTAAACATCGGGCCCCGCAGACCCACTCGACCGCGGGTCGCATCCTTCGCACCACCGGCGCGGTGACGGCCATCGTCGGCAGCGGGCTCGCGGTCACCGCGGCCCCCGCCGGCGCCGCCACCGCCGACGACTTCGCCAAGCTCCGGCAGTGCGAGTCCGGCGGGAACTACTCCATCAACACCGGCAACGGCTTCTCCGGCGGGTACCAGTTCGACGACCAGACCTGGCACAGCCTCGGTTACTCCGGCCGGCCCTACCAGGCCTCCCCCGCCACCCAGGACGAGGCCGCGGCCAAGCTCTACAACTCGCGGGGCTGGCAGCCGTGGCCGTCCTGCTCGCGCAAGATGGGCCTGACGAACAACGGCCCGGCCTCGGTCGGCTCCGGCTCCAGCGACGTCATCGAGCAGGCCCTCACCCCCGCCGAGCCGCCGATGACGCTCGACCGCGCCCGCCAGGAGATGGGCGACAACGCCTACAAGGGCACCGTCCTCAACGCCGATTACGGCGACGACGTCCGGCCGGACGCGTTCGTCTGGCAGGCCGCGATGCGCAACAAGAGCTTCCTGCTCACCGTCGACGGAAAGTTCGGTCCGCAGTCGCAGGGCATCGCCGCCCTCTATGGTTACCTGACCCGGGTCAGCGACGGCCAGCCCGGCGCCGTCGGCCAGAACCTGTGGAACGTCACCGTCCGATCGTGACCCGCCGCGACCGCCCACCACACCCGTGCGGCAGGTCGCCACGCCCGTGCGGCAGGTCGCCACGCCCGTGCGGCAGGATGCAGCCATGACGACGCCGTCCGACCCGGGCCGCAACCTGCTCTCAGGCCCGCCGCCGACGCTGCTGCCCTCCGACGCCATCGCCACCGACGCGCTGGCCGCGGGGGAGGCGCCGACGGCCGTGGCCGCCGCCTCGCCCGCGCTGAGCGCCCCGTGGGCCGCCCTCGCCGAGCTCGCGCTGGCCGGCGACCGGCCCGTCGAGGCGTACGCCTACGCCCGCACCGGATACCACCGCGGACTCGACGCGCTGCGCCGCGCCGGCTGGCGGGGCAACGGGCCGATTCCCTGGTCGCACGAGCCGAACCGCGGCTTCCTGCGGTCCCTGGCCGCGCTCGGGCGGGCCGCGGCGGCCATCGGGGAGGCCGAGGAGGCCACCCGCTGCCAGACCTTCCTCGCCGACAGCGATCCCGTCGCCGCCCGCGAACTCGGCTTCGACGGACCGTGAGATGCCGAAGCCGGACGGTAGATGCATCGCCCGACCGGCCACGCGCGAGTGCCATCCCTAGTAACCTCGCCCGGTGCCCGCTCTCGTCCTCATCGGCGCCCAATGGGGCGACGAGGGAAAAGGAAAGGCGACCGACCTTCTGGGCGGCGCCGTCGACTACGTCGTCCGTTATCAGGGCGGCAACAACGCCGGCCACACGGTGGTCATCGGGGAGGAGCACTACGCCCTCCACCTGATCCCCAGTGGCATCCTGCGGGCCGACTGCGTGCCGGTGATCGGCAACGGGGTTGTGATCGACCCTGGCGTCCTGCTCACCGAGATGGACGGGCTCGCCGCCCGGGGCATCGACGTCTCGCGCCTGCTGATCAGCGCGAACGCTCATCTGATCATGCCTCATCACCGGGCCCTGGATCGGGTGACCGAGCGCTACCTGGGCAAGGCGCGGATCGGCACCACCGGCCGCGGCATCGGCCCGACCTACGGCGACAAGGTCGCCCGCACCGGCATCCGGGTCCAGGACCTGCTCGACCCGGGCATCTTCCGCAAGAAGCTCGAACTCGCGCTGCGCGAGAAGAACCAGGTCCTGGCGAAGGTCTACAACCGGCGCCGGATCGAAGTGGACGAGGTCGTCGAGGAGTACGCCGGCTACGCCGAACGCCTCGGCCCGCACATCGCCGACACCAGCCTCGTGCTGGACCGTGCGCTGCGCGAGGGCAAGGTCGTGCTGCTGGAGGGCTCCCAGGGCACGCTGCTCGACGTCGACCACGGCACCTATCCGTTCGTGACCTCGTCGAACCCGACCGCCGGGTACGCGGCGACCGGCGCCGGCATCGGGCCGACCCGGATCAATCGGGTCGTCGGGATCATCAAGGCGTACACCACCCGGGTCGGCGCCGGCCCCTTCCCCACCGAGCTGGACGACAAGGTCGGCGAGGAGCTACGGCGCATCGGCGGCGAGTTCGGTGTGACGACCGGCCGCGCGCGGCGCACCGGCTGGTTCGACGCGGTGATCGCTCGCTACGCGGTGCGGGTCAACGGCCTGACCGACCTGTTCCTCACCAAGCTGGACGTGCTGTCCGGCTTCGACCGCGTGCCGATCTGCGTGGGTTACGACATCGGTGGCGAGCGGGTCGACGAGATGCCGATGACGCAGACCGAGTTCCACCACGCCCGTCCCATCTACACCGAGCTGCCGGGCTGGCATGAGGACCTCTCCGAGGTGCGGAAGTACGCCGACCTGCCCGCGGCCGCGAAGGACTACATCCGGACGCTGGAGGAGCTCTCCGGTGCTCCCGTCTCCGCGATCGGCGTCGGCCCGGGCCGGGACCAGACCCTGGTGATCAACGACCTGGTCTGACCGCGCCCGGCGCGGCCCCGGACGGCCGTCCCCCCACTTGCACAACGCAGAGTTACCGTCGAGGCTTGGACGGTCACAGTAAGCGATGGCGGGTGGGGGTGAGGACGGTGTCCGGTGCAGGGGCCCGCCCGTCCAGTGACGATCACTCCGTGCCCGGCCAGATGCCGGCGCCGCCCACCCCCGTCCCGGCCGACGCCCGCGCCACGGAGGCCCACGCCGCCGACGCCCGCGCCGCCGACGCCCGGCCGATCACGGAGCCCTTCGCCGCCGACGCCCGGCCGGTCCCCGACACCCGGCCGGCGCTGTGGGCGCCGGCGGCACGGCACCGGTACCTGCGCCCGACCGACTCCGACGCCTGGCCGGTCGGGTTCTCCCCCACCGGCGAGGCGCTGCCGGAGACGCTCACCGACGTGCTGCTTCGGGGCAGCCACGCCATCCGCAGCTCGAAGCGGGCCGAGGCCCAGCGGCTCGAACGCGCCGCCGCGGTCGCGAACCACGTCGACGCCCAGATCCGCGACTTCCTGGACTTCTGCGCCGCGGAGAACCTGGTGCCGCCGGTCACCGTGCGGGCCCGCGGCACCGTGGCGCGCCGGTCCGCGGGCCGGCACGGGTCCCGGCCGCGCGCGGTCGTCGACCCGCAGGGGAGCATCCCAGCGCGGGTCGCGCCGGATGCCGGCGACGATCCGGCCGCCGGCGGGCAGCCGGCACACCGGGTGCACCGCCGTGAGCGGCTGAAGGCCTGGCCGCTGCTGTACTGGCGGTGCGAGTCCTTCCCGGCGGCCGGGCGGTCGCTGCACCTGTTCGTCGAGCCAGGCGGGCGTGCCTTCGAGGGACGCGACGATCCGTCGCCGCTGACCGTGCTCGGCCGAGAGGTCCGGGTCTGGCCGGTCGACGCGGCCGTCATCGTCGCCGGCATGGCCGAGGTGGACGCCCGCCGCTGCGCCCTGCATCTGGTGCACGGGATGGCCCACCTGCTCTGGCGCGCGGGCGTCGGCCTCTAACCGCCCGGGCGGAGCCGGTTGCGGTGCGTTCTGCACGGTCTGAGCCCTGGAAACGTGCCGATCGCACCGCCGATCGCACCGCCGTGCGGCCCCGGCCGCCGCCGGCCGAGGGCCCGGAATCCGCGATCAGGCCACGACACGACCGAGCGTCGCGCGCCCGGTTTGTCCTGATAGGCGACCGTCGACGGGTGGGCGCGGAACGCCTGATGATCAGTTGCACGCTAGGCTGGGGCAGTGACCCGATCCGACCGCCACGGCCCCCGGCCCGTTCCGGCGGTCGCGGGGGTTCCGCGCCACCTGGTGCAACCGCGCCGGCTCCTCTCCCCGGCGCCGCGCGTCGGGGACCAGCTTTGACGGCCGCCCCCGGCCGCCGTCTGCGCTGCGTTCCGCTGCGGCGCGGCTGCGGCCCCGCCGGCTGTGGCCGCACCGCGCCATCCGATCGCACCGTGCCGTCCGACCGCACCGTCCCCGCCCCGGCCGTCCGCCAGGCCCCCGGTGCCCGCCGACGCGCGGCCGGCCGCCGTCCCCGCCCCGAGGTGAACAGATGAAGGTCCTGGTCGTCGGCTCCGGCGGGCGCGAGCACGCGCTGTGCCGGGCGCTCGCTCGCGACCCGCGGGTCGACGCGCTGGTGTGTGCGCCAGGCAACGCCGGCACGGCCGAACTCGCCGAGCCCCGCCCGCTCGACGTCGCCGACCCGGACGCGGTCGCCGACCTCGCCGACAAGGTCGGCGCGGATCTCACCGTGATCGGCCCCGAGGTGCCGCTGGTCGCCGGGGCCGCCGACGAGGTGCGCGCCCGCGGCCTGCCGGTGTTCGGCCCGAGCGCCGCCGCCGCCCGGCTGGAGGGCAGCAAGGCCTTCGCCAAGGGGGTCATGCGCGCCGCCGGCGTGCCCACGGCCGCCGCCCGCGACCACACCGAGGTCGAGCCGGCCCTCGCCGACCTCGACGAGTTCGGCCCGCCGTACGTGGTGAAGTACGACGGGCTGGCCGCCGGCAAGGGCGTCACCGTGACCGAGGACCGCGAGGCCGCCGTCGCCGCCGTGCGCGCGAGCCTGCGCGGCCCGGATGACCGGGTCGTCCTGGAGGAGTACCTCGACGGGCCGGAGGTGTCGCTCTTCGCGATCGTGACCGAGTCCGGCGCGGTCCTGCCGCTGTTGCCCGCCCAGGATCACAAACGGGTCGGCGACGGCGACACCGGGCCGAACACCGGCGGAATGGGCGCGTACACCCCGCTGCCCTGGGCATCGCACGGGCTGAGCGCGGAGATCGTCGCGACGGTGATCCGCCCGACCGTGGACGAGATGGCGCGGCGCGGCACCCCGTTCACCGGCCTGCTCTACGCGGGGCTCGCGCTGACCACCCGCGGCCCCCGGGTGGTGGAGTTCAACGTCCGCTTCGGCGATCCCGAGGTCCAGGCCATCCTCGCCCTGCTCACCACGCCGCTGACCGACGTGCTGTCCGGACGCCGCGCGCCGGTGTGGCGCTCCGGCGCCGCCATCAGCGTCGTCGTGGCCGCGCCCGGCTACCCGGCGGCGCCGCGCCTGGGTGATCCGATCCGGGGGCTCGCCGCCGCCGGGGCGCTGACGGGGGTCGACGTCCTGCACGCCGGGACCCGCCGGGACGCCGACGGGCAGGTCGTCTCGTCCGGCGGGCGCGTGCTGTCCGTCACGGCGATCGGCTCCAACCTGGAGTCCGCGCGAGGATCTGCCTACGAGGCCGTCAGCCGGATCTCGCTGGCCGGCGCCCACTACCGCACCGATATCGGGGACCCGTCCCGGATGCGTCATGCGGCTGACNTACACCGCGCGGACACCGCGCCGGGCGAGGACCCGACGCGGCCGAAGAAGAAGGAGTAGACCGTGTCGCAGAGCAGCACCGGGCCGGACCGTCCCCGGGTGGCCGTCGTCTTCGGGTCGCCGTCGGACACCCAGACGATGAGCAAGGCCGGCGCCACCCTGGAACGCTTCGGCGTGCCGTACGAGCAGGTGTCGCTGTCGGCGCACCGGGCCCCGCGCACCCTCGCCGAGTACGTCGGCCAGTTGCGCGCCCGGGACATCTCGGTGGTCATCGCCGGGGCGGGCCTGGCTGCGGCGCTGCCCGGCGCCGTCGCCGCGCTGACGACGCTGCCGGTGATCGGGGTGCCGATCTCCGGCGGGGCGCTCGACGGGATGGACTCGATGCTCGCCATCGCCCAGATGCCCCCCGGTGTGCCGGTCGCCACCGTCGGGCTGAACAACTCGACGAACGCGGCGATCCTCGCCATCCAGATCCTGGCGCTGTCCGACCCGGATCTGAGCCTCAAGCTCGCCGCGTTCAAGGACGACTTCGAGCAGGCCGCGGCGGACGCCCTGAGCGCGGCAGCCGACGCCGGCGCCGGCGCCCGGCCGTGATCGGCCGGTACACCCTGCCCGACATGGGCCGGGTGTGGTCCGAGGCGCACAAGTACGAGCTGTGGTGCCAGGTCGAGGTGCTGGTCATGGAGGCGCACGCCGCCGCCGGCCGGATCCCCGCCGACTCCGTCGCACCGGTCCGGGCGGCCCCCGCCCCCACGCCCGAGGCGGTCGCGGAGATCGAGGCCGTCACCCAGCACGACGTGATCGCCTTCCTGTCGGCCTGGGCGGACCGCACCGAGCCGCGCTCGGCCGCCGCCTACGTCCACTTCGGCATGACGTCGTCCGACCTGCTGGACACGGCGCTGGCCCTGCAACTCGTCGAGTCGACCGACCTGCTGCTGGCCCGCGCGGACACCCTCGTCGCGGCGCTGCGCGACCTGGGCCTGGCCCACCGGGACACCCTGCGGGTCGGGCGCACCCACGGCATCCACGGCGAGCCGACCGTGTTCGGCCACCGGGTCGCCGACCTCGCCTTCGGTCTCGCCCGCTGCCGCGACCGGCTGCGGGCGGCCCGCGCCGACGTGGCCGTCGCGAAGATCTCCGGGGCGGTCGGGACGTACTCGAACATCACCCCCGACGTCGAGGCGTACGTCGCCGAGAAGCTCGGCCTGCGCCCGACGCCGGTGGCCACCCAGGTCGTGCTGCGTGACGGCGTCGCGAACTGGGTGGCGGCGCTCGCCGGGCTCGCGACGCTGTGCGAGGCGGTGGCGCTGGAGGTGCGCCACGGCCAGCGCACGGAGGTCCGCGAGCTGTCCGAGCCGTTCGGCTCCGGGCAGAAGGGCTCCTCGGCGATGCCGCACAAGAAGAACCCGATCATGTCGGAGCGGATCGCCGGCCTCGCCCGGATCGTGCGCGCCCAGTACGTCCCCGTCCTGGAGGGGGNGCCGCTCTGGCACGAGCGCGACATCTCGCACTCGTCGACCGAGCGGATCGCCCTGCCGGACGCCGCGGCCGGCGTCGACTACCTGCTGCACCTGACGACGCGGCTGGTCACCGGCCTGGTCGTCGACACCGCGCGGATGCGGGCGAACCTCGACGCCACCGGCGGGCTGGTCTACACCTCGGCGGTGCTGCTGGAACTGGTCGAGACGGGCCTGTCCCGCGAGGACGCCTACGCCGTCACCCAGGCGGCGGCGATGGAGACCTGGCAGACCGGCGTGCCGTTCCGCGAGACCCTGCGCAAGCACGCTGGCGACCGCGGCCTGCCCCTCGACGAGGCCCGCCTCGACGAGGTCAGCCGCCCCGAGCGCTACACCGAGCGCCTCGGCCCCGTCTTCGCCGCCCTCGCCGCCCTCACCTGACCCGCGGCTGCCGGGGCCGGCTGGCGCCACCAGCCGGCCGGCCCCGGATACCTTCGCCTTCCGTCGTCGCATGATCACGCCAATCCACCGATCAGGCATGCCGCGGCCAGTCACGGACACGTACCTCGTCAAGCCGGCGTTCGACGACGGTACCCACCGGCCAGTCACCGACGAGCTGCATCAAACCGTCGGCCAGGTCGTCGGCNCCGGCGGCAGGCCATCGCTGCGCCTCGAGACTCGCGCGCAGCGCACTGACGTACCGGCGGCGGTCCGTTGCGACGTCACGAATCATCGCGGTCGTCGTCGCCCGGTGGGAGGACATCCCTGCGAACGCGCGCCCACAGCCACATCCGCCGTCGGGATTCCGGCGATCGGTCGCGCAGACGAGCCCGATCCACACGAGCTCCCCCTCGATGCAGTAGTTGAAGTCGTTGTGTCGGCGGCCCTGGGCGGTCGCCGTCGCGGTAAGGATCTTCAAGGTGGCTCCTCGGGTCAGGGAGGAATCGACTGCGCCGACGCCAGGTGGCGCTGGTCGCCGGGTGGAGCGGAAGAGGGACGGCGCCGGACCCGCGCATCGAAACATCCGGGAGCTCGACAGACGAGGAGCAAAAGTCACCGCAATGACATGATCACGACATCGCTGCAGCTAGGAGTCCTAGTTTCAGTGCCGAGGCAGTGCGCGCGAGAAGTGCACGGCGGCGGGCCCGGCGGCCCACTGCTCCGGTTCGCACAGTGACCGACCGAACGATCAGCCGCGTCGCCGGCCAGGACGACCGCCTCAGTGGATGAGGACTTCCAGGGCGACGAGGACCAGGCCGAGCAGGGAGCTGCCGGTCGCGTAGCGAACCAGCCGCCAGCCGCCGAGGCCCGCGGCCCGCCCGGCACGCAGCCCCCAGAGGGCCAGCAGGGCGACGCACGTCCACAGCGCCGCCTCCTGCGCGTCGTCGACGGAGGCGCCGGCGAGCCGCGCCAGCACCAGCACGCCCAGCGGGAGGATCGAGGCCCGTGCCAGCGGCCAGTTCGCCACCAGCGCCGTCCACGCCAGCCGCGGGCCACGGACCCGGGGGCCTGAGGATGGATCGGCCGGAGCGCGGTCCGGGGCGGGACGGCGGCTCACACCGGCGGCCGACCCGGGCGGGTCGGGGCCGGGGTCCGCGTCGCCGGGGCGATCAAGGGCCCCGCTCGGCTCGCCCCGGGCCAGCGGGTGGCCGACGGCATGGGCGTAGCCGTGGGCCAGCCAGAACACGGTCACGGTGACCAGGACGTCGAGCACGATGCCGGCCATCGGGTCGTGCCGCGGGTCCTGGGCGGCAAGCAGGCCCGCGGTGAGCACCGTGCCGTAGATCCCGCTCTCCGGACGTCCCCCGCCCGCTCCCCTCGCCATCCGCCCTCCGCCTCGCCCGCCGCCCCGTCGCTCGCCGCCCTCGCGTCGCCCGCCGCCCCCTCGCCTGCAGGCGGAACCGGTCGGCTCCGTCCATGCTCGGCGCTCGCCGCCGGCACCGCAGGTCGGTGGCGGCGGCGTCCGACCTGCGCGGTACGCCGCCAACAGACAAATCGCTGCGCGGGCATGGCGCGGGACGCACCAGGCCACGGGTGGTGTCCGGGGTCGGTACGGTCGGGGCATGCCGCTGACACATGAGGAGTTCGCCGGACTCACCCACCTGGGTTCGGGCAAGGTTCGGGAGCTGTTCGCGGTCGGGGACGACGCCGTGCTCCTGGTCGCCAGCGACCGCATCTCGGCGTTCGACGTGGTCCTGCCGACCGAGATTCCCGACAAGGGCGCCGTGCTGACCGGGCTGTCGCTGTGGTGGTTCGACCAGCTCTCCGACCTCGTCCCGTCGCACGTCATCAGCTCGAACGTGGACGAGTACCCGGCCGAGCTCGCGCCGTACACCGAGCAGTTGCGCGGCCGGTCGATGCTGTGCCGCCGGCTGGACATGGTGCTCATCGAGTGCGTGGCCCGCGGCTACCTGACCGGCAGCGGGCTGAAGGACTACCAGCGCACCGGCGCGGTCAGCGGGCACCCGCTGCCGGCCGGGCTGGTCGACGGCAGCAAGCTGCCGACGACGATCTACACCCCGTCGACGAAGGCGCCGATCGGCCAGCACGACGAGAACATCAGCCGCGCGGACGCGGCCGGGCGGGTCGGTGACGAGCTCGCCGCCGAACTGGAGCGGCTCACCCTGCAGATCTTCGGGCGGGCCAGCGACCTCGCGGCCGAGCGGGGCATCCTGCTCGCGGACACGAAGTTCGAGTTCGGCCACGACGCCGAGGGCACGCTGCGGCTCGCCGACGAGGTGCTCACCCCCGACTCGTCCCGGTTCTGGCCGGAGGACACCTGGTCGCCGGGCGTCTCCCAGCCGTCGTTCGACAAGCAGTACATCCGGGACTACCTGACGAGCACCGGCTGGGACAAGACCGAGCCGGGACCGGAGCTGCCAGACGACGTCGTCGAGGCGACGCGGGCCCGCTACGTCGAGGCGTACGAGCGGCTGACCGGCATCTCGTTCAAGGACTACCTCTCCACTTCCTGAGCCCACCGCACCGCGGGCGGCAGGCCGGGGAGGCCGGGGTGGGGGCAGCCCCACCCCGCAACGGCGGGTGGCCACAGCGAGAACCCGGTAGCTCACCGCAGTGACCATGAACGCCGGGAACGAGATCGTCGTTCCATGCGCACGCCACCTCCTTCGCCAGCCAGTCCCCCAGGTCAGACAGCCGTCGCGCCCGCATCCGGCCGGCACGTCCTGCGGCCGGAGCAGGCCGACCGGCCGACGCATCTCGCCGCCCGGGCGGCGCGGTGGAGCGTCCGGCACCGGTGGCTGGCCGTCGGCGGCTGGCTGCTCGGCGTCGCCCTGGCGATCGTCCTCGGCAGCACGATCGGCACCCACACCCTGGCCGACGCCGATTACGGAACCGGGGAGGATGCCCGGGCCCAGCACATTCTCGACGAGCACGGCTACGTCAACCCGGCCGACGAGAACGTCCTGATCCAGCGCGCCACCCCCGCGGCGAACCCGCAGGCGCTGCTGGCCGACCCGCAGATCCGGTCGGCGCTGACCGACGCCGCCGCCCGGGTCCGGGCGAGCGGGGTGGCGACGGCGGTGCGCGGCCCGCTGCCCCTGCCCGGCGTGAGCGCCGACCCCGGCCTGGTCTCCCACGATCTGCGCTCGGTGCTGCTGGCCTTCAATCTGAAGGGCACCGACGACGATCCGGCGCCGGTCGAGCCGACGCTGGACGCCGTCGCCGCCGTCCGGGCGGCGCATCCCGGCCTGTCGATCGAACAGTTCGGGGACGCCAGCGCCGACAAGGCCCTCAATGCCACCGTCGGCAAGGACTTCCACCGCGCCGAGCTGCTCGCCATCCCGCTGACTCTCGGCATCCTGCTGGCCGTGTTCGGCGCGGTGGTCGCCGCGGTGATCCCGATGGCGCTGGCGCTGACCGCCTTCGTCGGGGCGCTGGGCCTGGTCGCCTTCGCCAGCCGGCTGTTCCCGACCGACGACACGGCGACCTCGGTCATGCTGCTCATCGGGCTTGCGGTCGGCGTCGACTACGCGCTGTTCTACATCCGCCGGGAACGCGAGGAGCGGGCCGCCGGCCACGGGCCCGAGCGCGCTCTGGAGATCGCCGCCGAGACCTCCGGGCACGCGGTTCTCGTCTCGGGCCTCACCGTCGCGGCGTCCATGGCGGGCCTGTTCATCACCGGCCTGTCGGTGTTCACCGGGGTCGCCGTCGGCACGATCATCGTCGTCCTGGTGGCCGTGCTCGGCTCGCTGACCGTGCTGCCCGCGCTGCTGTCGCTGCTCGGCGACCGGGTGGAGCTGCTGCGCCTGCCGTGGCACCGCCGCGCGGGACGGCCCGCCCGGCGCGGCCGCCTCGTGAGGCGGCGTGATCGGGCCGGCACCGAGCCGGTCGAGCCGTTGGACCCCGCCGCCCACGACCCCAGGAACGACGACCCCAGGCACGACGGGCACCGGTCGGGCGACCATCGGGAGGAGCTGCTCGCGCGGCGGCGCGCCTACCAGGAACAGCTCGCCAGGCCGGGGATCATGGGCCGACTGCTGCGCCGGCCCGGGATGGTCGCCGCGGTGGCCGGCGGACTGCTGGTGCTGCTGGCCCTGCCGGCACTCGGGATGCACACCGCCGAACCCGGCATCGATGACATCCCGAAGAACCTGCCGATCATGAAGACCTACGAGCGGCTCTCCGCGGCGTTCCCCGGCGGCGAGGTGGCCGCGGCGGTGGTCGTCTCCGGCGCCGACGGCAACGACGTCACCACCCCGCAGGCGCGGGCCGCCATCGACGCGCTGCGCACCCGGGCGCTCGCCAGCGGCCGGATGTTCGAGCCGGTGGTCGTCACGATCACCGCCGACCATCGGGTCGCCCGGGTGAAGATCCCGATCGCGGGCAGCGGTACGGACAGGGAGTCGGTCAAGGCGCTGCACACGCTGCGGTCCGTGGTGATCCCGGCGACCATCGGCGCCACGCCGGGCCTGCACGCCGACGTCACCGGCACCACCGCCGGCTCCGCGGACTTCAACGCCCGCCTCAACAGTCGGATCCCGCTGGTCATCGGCTTCGTCATGGTGCTCGCCTTCGGGCTGCTGCTGGCCGCGTTCCGCAGCACCCTGGTCGCGGCCGTGGCCGTCGGGCTGAACCTGCTGTCGGTGGGGGCCGCGTACGGCCTGCTCGTCGCCGTCTTCCAGCACCACTGGGCAGACGGGCTGCTCGGCTACACCTCCACCGGGGCCGTCACCAACTGGCTGCCGCTGATGCTGTTCGTGGTGCTGTTCGGGCTGTCGATGGACTACCAGGTCTTCGTGCTCAGCCGGGTGCGGGAGGCCCGGGAGGCCGGGCTGTCCATGCGCGACGCGGTGACGGTGGGGGTGCGGCGCAGCGCGGGGGTGGTGACCAGCGCGGCGGTCATCATGGTCGCGGTGTTCTCGATCTTCGCGACGCTGTCCCAGGTCAGCATGAAGCAGCTCGGGGTGGGCCTGGGCGCGGCGATCCTCATCGACGCCACCCTGATCCGGGTGATCCTCATGCCGGCCGTGCTCACCCTGCTCGGGGAGCGCGTGTGGCGCGGCGGCCAGCCCGGGTCCGACGGCCCGCGCCGGCCCGACCTGCCCACCCAGCCGATCGGCACCGCCGCCACGGCCGGCACCGCCGCCACGGTCGGCGCGGCCGGCGCGGCCGGCGCGGTCGGCGCGGTCGGCGCGGCCGGCGCGGTCGGCACCCGGGTACCTGCCCGTTCGGACCGCCGGGCGATGCCCCCGGGGTGACGCTCCGCTGTCGACCCCTCGCAGGGGCGCGGGGCACGGGCGCGGGGCTGGGGAAACGGCACGTGGATCATCGGGACGATGCCCGGATCACAGGGAGTCGCGGCGAGCATTGCGGGCGAGTTACAGTGGCGCTCGACGTCCGGTACCCCACCCGAGGACTGGAACGGAAACCATGAGCATCGTCTCCTCCACCGCGCCCGACCGCGCCCCGCGCCCCGGCCGGCCCACCGGTTCCGAGTCCGTCGCCGCCGAGCCTGCAGCGACCGCCGATCCCGCGGCGGCGGCCCGGCCCACGGCGGCGGCCGCCGAGCTTCCCGCAACGGCGGCGCGGCCCACCGCCATCCCCAGCCCGGCGCCAGCGCCGGGCGGACCCGGTCGGCCCGTGCTGGCTCGCGACCGGGCCGAGCTACGGGCCGCCCTCGTCGCACTGGACCGGGCGGCCGGCGCGCACCCGCGAGCCGCCGCCGCGGGCGAGGCGGGGCCCGCCCGCGCGGCCTCGCGGCACGACCGGCCGGTCCGCGCCGTCGTCATGACCATGGGGGCGCTGCACGAGGGGCACGCCAGCCTGCTGCGCGCGGCCCGCGCCCGGGCGGACCAGGTGGTGGCCACGATCTTCGTCAACCCGCTGCAGTTCGGCGCGGGCGAGGACCTCGACCGCTATCCGCGCACGCTCGCCGCGGACCTCGCGGTGTGCGCCCGGGAGGGAGTCGACGTGGTGTTCGCCCCCGCGGTGATCCACGATCCGCCGCCGCTGGTCCGGTTCAGCGCCGGCCCGCTCGGCGCGGTGCTGGAGGGGGCGTCCCGCCCCGGCCACTTCGACGGGATGCTCACCCTCGTCGGGACCATGCTGCACCTGGTCCAGCCCGACCTGGCGTTCTTCGGGCGCAAGGACGCCCAGCAGCTCGTCTGCATCCGGCGGATGGTCGCCGACCTCGCCTTCGACGTGACCGTGATCGGGGTGGAGACGGCCCGCGAGCCCGACGGCCTGGCGAGGTCGAGCCGCAACGTCTACCTCACCGCCGAGCAGCGGACCGACGCGCTCGCGCTGTCCCGGGCGCTCGCCGCCGGCGCGGCGGCCGCCGGCGACGGGGCGCCGGCGGTGCTCGCGGCCGCGCGCGCCGTGCTCGACGCGGCGGACGGCGTGGACGTCGACTACCTCGAACTGGCCAGCCCCGAGGACCTGGGGCCGGTGCGCGGCGGCCCCGCGCTGCTGCTCGTCGCCGCCCGCGTGGGCACGACCCGCCTCATCGACAACATCTCGCTCATCCTCCCCACCGACACCCAGGGAGCCTGACCGTGCTGCGCACCATGCTCACCGCCAAGATCCACCGGGCCACGGTCACCCAGGCCGACCTGCACTACGTAGGCTCGGTGACGATCGACGCCGACCTGCTCGAGGCCGCCGACCTGCTCCCCGGCGAGCAGGTGACGATCGTCGACATCAACAACGGGGCCCGCCTGGAGACGTACGCGATCGCGGGCCCGGCCGGCAGCGGCGTGATCGGCATCAACGGCGCGGCGGCCCGGCTGGTCCAGCCCGGGGACCTCGTCATCATCATCGCCTACGGGATGATGGATGACGCCGAGGCGCGCCGGCACGTCCCGAGGGTGCTGTTCGTCGACGCCGAGAACCGGATCATCGGCCGTGGGCACGACCCGGCCGAGGCGCTTCCCGACGATCCCTCGAGCCTGCGCGGCGACGTCGCCGTGCCGGCCAACCCGGTGACGGCCGCCGCCCGCCGGGGCACCCCGGTCCACCAGGCCCCCGTCGCGGTCGCGGCGAGCCGGACGGTCGTGGCGCCCCGGTGATCGTGCTACCGTGCCGGCTCGGCGCGCCGCGTCCAGGATGGAGCCGCGCCGCGGACATCGTCGTCATCGGATCGGGGATCGCCGGCCTCACCGCGGTCCTGCACCTGCGCCGGGAGCTGCCCGCGGCCCGGGTCCTGCTGGTCACGAAGGCGCATCTCGACGCCGGCTCCACCCGCTGGGCGCAGGGCGGGATCGCCGCGGCGCTCGCCGCCGAGGACTCCCCCGCCGACCATCTCGCCGACACCCTCGTCGCCGGCGTCGGCCTGTGCGACCCGGACGCCGCGCGGGTGCTGGTCGACGAGGGACCGGCCCGGGTGCGGGAACTCGCCGAGCTCGGCGCGCGCTTCGACCGGGCCGACGACGGCTCGTTCGCCCTCACCCGCGAGGGCGGACACCTGCGCAACCGGATCGTCCACGCCGGCGGCGACGCCACCGGGCTGGAGGTCGAGCGGGCCCTGATCGCCGCGGTGCGGGCCGATCCGGCGGTCGAAGTGATCGAGAACGCGCTCGTCCTGGACCTGCTGCGGGATGCCGACGGCCGGGCGGCCGGCGCGACCCTGCACGTGCTCGGCGAGGGCAGTCAGGACGGCGTCGGGGCGGTCACCGCGCCCGCGGTCGTGCTCGCGACCGGCGGGATGGGGCAGATCTTCGCCTCGACCACCAATCCGGGCGTCTCCACCGGCGATGGCGTGGCACTGGCGCTGCGGGCCGGCGCCGTCGTCGCCGACCTGGAGTTCGTCCAGTTCCACCCGACCGCGCTGTGGCTGCCGCCGGCGGAATCGGCCCAGGTGGGCGCCCAACCCGGCGGCCAGCAGCCGCTGGTCAGCGAGGCGATGCGCGGCGAGGGCGCCGTCCTCGTCGACGCCGCCGGAGCGCGGGTGATGGCCGGTGCCCACCCGCTCGCCGACCTCGCCCCCCGCGACGTCGTCGCCAAGCAGATGTCGCGGGTGATGGCCGCGCAGGGGGTCGAGCACCTCTACCTCGACGCCCGGGGGCTCGGGGCGCAGACGATCGAGCGACGCTTCCCCTCGATCACCGCTCGCTGCCGCTCCGTCGGCGTCGACCCGGTGACCATGCCGATCCCGGTCGCGCCGGCCGCCCACTACGCCTCCGGCGGGGTGCGCACCGACCTGTGGGGCCGCACCACCGTCCCCGGCCTGTACGCCTGCGGGGAGGTGGCCTGCACCGGGGTGCACGGCGCCAACCGGCTGGCGTCGAACAGCCTGCTGGAGGGCCTGGTCTTCGCCGCCCGCATCGCCCAGGACATCGCGGGCGCCGAGCACGCGGGCCGGTGCCGGGACGCGGTGCCGGCCGCCCCGGTCGTCGGCCGGGGCAGCGGACTGACCGATCCGGCCGAACGCGCCGAGCTGACCCGGGCGATGACCGACGGCGCCGGGGTGCTGCGCAGCGCCGACAGCCTGCGGGCGACGGCGAAGGTCCTCGCCGGCCTCGGGGACCTTCGGGTCAGCGGCGCAACCGTGACCGCCGGCCCGCCGGCCTGGGAGATGACCAATCTGCGTACCGTCGCAACCGCGCTGGTCGCCGCCGCCGCGACCCGCACGGAGACGCGGGGCTCGCACTGGCGGGAGGACTTCGGTGACCGCGACGACGCGCACTGGCTCGGCCGGATCCTGACCCGGCTCGACCCGGAGGGGGAACTGATCATCAACGTCGAACCCATGCGGCCGGCGCCGTGAGCGGGACCGACGGGCACGGCCAGACCGACGGGCACGGCCAGACCGAGGTGCACGGCTGGACCGAGGTGCACGGCTGGACCGAGGTGCACGGCTGGACCGAGGTGCACAGCGGTCGGCTGTCCCCCGCCACCCGCAGCGCGCTGGCCGCGGCCGGCCTTGACCCCGAAGGCGTCGTCGCGGTGATCGGCCGGGCCGTCGCCGAGGACCTGCCGAGCTGCGAGCCGGACGGCCCGGGCGGCGGCGCCGGCGCGGTCGACGCCACCTCCGAGGCGACCGTCGACGCTGCCCTGGTCGGGCACGGCGCCCTGGTCAGCCGCGCGGCGGGGACGGTCGCCGGGCTGCCGGTGGCCGCGGCCGTGTTCGAGAGCCTGCTCGGCCGGTCCGTGACCGTCACCCTGACCGCCCGCGACGGCGACGCCGTCTCCCCCGGCACGACGGTGGCCCGGGTCAACGGCCCGGTCCGGGGCCTGCTCACCGCCGAGCGCACCGCGCTGAACCTGCTGTGCCACCTGTCCGGGATCGCCACGCTGACCCGGGCCTGGGTCGACGCCGTCGCCGGGACGGGCGCGGCGATCCGCGACACCCGCAAGACACTGCCCGGCCTGCGCGCCCTGGAGAAGTACGCCGTGCGCTGCGGCGGGGGCAGCAATCACCGGATGTCGCTGACCGACGCCGCCCTGATCAAGGACAACCACGTGGTCGCCGCCGGCGGGGTGGCGGCGGCCTTCGCCGCGGTGCGGGCCCGGTTCCCGGGGCTGCCCGTCGAGGTCGAGTGCGACACCGTCGACCAGGTCGCCGAGGCGGTCGCCGCGGGGGCTGACCTCATCCTCTGCGACAACATGACCCCGCGGGACCTGCGGGCCTCGGTGGCCGTCGCGAGGCCCGCGGGGGTACGCCTGGAGGCCAGCGGCGGGCTGAGCCTGCGGGNGGCTGCGGACATCGCGGCCACCGGGGTGGACTATCTTGCGGTCGGCGCCCTGACCCACTCGGCGCCCGCTCTCGATCTCGGCCTCGATCTCGATCCCGGCCGGCAGTCGGGACCGGACTGCGCGGGCCCGACCGTGGAGGAGTCCTGATGCTGCTCGCCATCGACGTCGGCAACACCAACACCGTCGTCGGCGTCTTCGACGGCGACGACCTCGCCGACTCCTGGCGGGTCCGCACCGATCCGCACGCCACCGCCGACGAGCTCGTGCTGCTCTACCGCGGGCTGCTCGGCGAGCATCGGATCACGGGCGTGTCGATCTGCTCGACGGTCCCCGCGGCGCTGCGGGAGCTGCGCCGGATGGTGGTCCGCGCCTTCCGCGACATTCCGGTCGTCATCGTCGAACCGGGTACCCGGACGGGGGTGCCGATCCTGATCGACAACCCCAAGGAGGCCGGGGCGGACCGCATCATGAACACGCTCGCCGCGCATCACCTGTACGGCGGGCCGGCGATCGTCGTCGACTTCGGGACCTCGACGAACCTGGACGTGGTCTCGGCGCGGGGCGAGTTCATCGGCGGGGTGCTCGCGCCCGGCATCGAGATCGCGCTGGACGCGCTGGCGTCCCGGGCGGCGCAGTTGCGCAAGGTCGAGCTCACCCCGCCGCGGTCGGTGATCGGCAAGAGCACCGTCGAGGCGCTGCAGTCCGGGATGATCTACGGGGTCGCCGGGCAGGTGGACGGGCTGGTCCGACGGATCCGCGCCGAACTCGGCGCGCACGCGACCGCGATCGCCACCGGCGGGCTCGCCTCGCTCGTCGTCAAGGAGAGCGAAACGCTCGACCGGCACGAGCCGCATCTCACACTCATCGGTCTCCGCCTGGTCTTCGAGAAGAACATCTGATTCCGGCCCCGGCGTGATTCGTCCGGCGAGCGGCGGACGAATTCTCCCCCGGATGGTGGTCGGACAACCGACAGCCCGCCGGATCCGGGGTGCGCGACCGGTTCCACCGGTTACGATTCCAAGCTATGCGGGACCGATCCTCGGAGGCTTGGACGGGTGACGGGCCCGGCCGGGCCGGGCGTCTCGTCCGGCCCTTCCTTCTCGCGCTGTCGACGGTATTTCTGTATACCGCCGTGACGGCGTCGTCCGGATGGAATGCACCGGCGTTCGCGGCGGCGCGCCCCCGCACCCTGGCGGTGCTGGGCGACTCCTACTCCTCCGGCGAGGGCAGTCCGCCCTTCGACGTGCTCACGCCCCGCTGTCGGCGTAGCAACCAGGCGTGGCCGCGAAAACTCGCCACCATGGAGCCGCCGGCCACCGTCGCGCTGTTCGCCGCGTGCGCCGGGGCGACCACGGACGCCCTCAACGAATCGTTCAAGGGCGAAGTGCCACAGCTCACCCAGTTGCGGCGGCTGCGCACCGCCCCGGATGTCGTCACCATCACCATCGGCGGCAACGACGCCGGTTTCAGCAACGTAATCCTGAGCTGCTTCGCCTGGAAATGTTTCTGGGATGGCGAGGACAAGCGCGAGCGAAATCTCATCACCAAGGAACTCCCGGACGTCCTGAGCGCGAACTATGCTGCGGTGAAGGCGGCGGCGCCACACTCCAGGATCCTCGTCGTCGGATATCCCGACATCTTCCCGAGCANCCAGCGCAAGAACACCTGTAAATGGCTGAGCAACACCGAACGGCGCCAGCTCACCAACCTGAACAGCCAGTTGAACCGGGTGATCCGACGGGCGGCGGCCGACGCGGACGTGGAGTACGTCGCGACCGACCGGGCGCTGCGCGGCCACGAGATCTGTACCAAGGACTCCTGGGTGGCCCCGATCGGCCTGCTGCCGCCGGCCCGCGACCTCAGCGCGCACCCGACGGCCCGGGGCCAGCAGGCCATCGCCACGGCGGTCGACCGCTACCTCGCCGATGACCGCCGCTGACCCTCCGTCCGGCGGTGCCCGGGGGCGATCGCGGCCGGCGATGGCACGATCAGGTCCTGAAGGAGGGGTGGTCTTCAGCCGGTACCCGAGGCGGCTGGCTCCCCTGAACGCTAGGCTCTCACCTAACGCAGATGTCGGCGGCTTGGAAGCAGACAATCATGACGATACGTAGTGCAGACCAGGTCTATACGATACGTATCGAACCGGCGGAAATCGACGGCGGCTACATCGCGGAGGTCCTCGAGCTCCCAGGGTGCGTGTCCCAGGGCGACAGTCTCGACGAGACGGTGGACAACATCCTCGACGCGATGATCCTCGTCCTGGAGGTCCAGAGCGGCCAGCACCTCAGCGTGGGCCGGCACGAGCAGCCCGACGCCGACAGACTACCGACGGAGCTGTCCGTCCCGGTCCGGGTGGCGGCCTGAGCTCCGCGGCCCCTACGACAGCGGATCGTCAGCGCCGCCGGAAGTAGTCGCAGTACTCCTCCGGGGTGAGTCCGGCTCGTTCGATGAGCTTGGCCAGCAGCGGCCGCTTGACCTCCTGTCCATTGCAGGGCACCGAGAGATTCGCCTGCACCCCGGCCCGGCGGAGCACGACGTGGCTACCGCTGCGGCGAGCCACCTCCCAACCCGCCCGTTGGAACGCGGCCACATGCCGGTCTCCGACCGCGACGGGAAGATCTTTCAGCCCCATCAAACCTGGCCTATTCGTCGTCGAATGGAACAGACTTGCGTAGCGCCGTAACAGCCGGGCCGTGAACAGAAGATCTCCGACCCGTGCACACGCACCGTACCGGCAAGGGATGCACGATCCCCGCCCAGGTACGCACACGGATCGCCGAGAGCTACAAAACGTTCCATAACGGACACAACGTGTCAAGCTGACACTGTCGTGGTAGGTGATCGGCGACTTTCCGGTATGGGTGGCCACGGCAGATCACAGCGCCCCAGTCGTGCCGCGCCGCCGGGCCGACCACGCCGCCGCGCCGCCGACCGATCTCGCCCACCCGTTCGCGCCAACGGCTCGCACCCCGCCACCTGCGGTGCGGCACTCCAAGGTGACCTGCGGATGCGCGACGCCGACGACCCGAGGACAATCGGCCACGTTATGCAGTCGGGTGCGAGCTCGCGGCCAACTCCGGCGCGAGCGCCGGGGGACGGCGGATGTCGGTTCTACCACTTGCACGCAGGGTGGCAGTGAGGTGCCGCAGAGCCCACAACGGATAGGGGCCGCGGAACACCTCATGCCCGGCATGCATGCCGGTGGGGTCACACGCATTTGACAGCAAGCCTGAAGTTAGCCTTACCTAAGTAAATGCTCGTGCCACTGCCGGCTCCCGCAACGCCGCGGGAGCCGGCCGCCGAAGGCGGATCCTCGCCTCCCCGATCCCCACGGGAGTCGAGCGCGACCGCCGCCCAGGGAATGGTCCCGCCTAGCCTCGCCAGCGCGCTGGAACCTCGCAGCCTGTGTCACGGCGTGCCGACCGGCCCCGGCTGGGCGGACTGCGCCTTCCTCTCCGGCCCGGCGGGAGTGACGCGGTCGCTGGCCCGGATCGCCCGGTCCCATCCCGGCGCCAGCCCCGAGGTCGCCGCGAGCTACCTGGCCAACTGGTACTCCGCCGCCGTCGTCGCGCCCGCCATCGCCTCCTACGTGCTGCTGCGGCGAGTCCCGGACCTGGGACCGGCGGGAATGTCGCTGCGGGAGCTCGACAGCGGCTGGTTCGACCGGACGGCGCTGCACCTGCCCGTCGGGACGGCGCTGGCCGACTCCGCGCCGGCCGAGGGCCCCGTCGACCGGGCGACGCGGCCCCACGTCGGGTCGGACCGGGTGGTCGGCGATCTCGCCGCGCTGCGGGAGGTCCTCGTGGACGAGGTGCTCACCCATCTGAGTCCGTTCGTCCGCGAGCTGCGGGCGCGGGTCCGACTCGGCTACCCGGCCCTCTGGGGCGCCGTGGCCGCTCAGTGCGCCCGGGCCTTCCTGCTGACCGAGCGGGCCACCGGGGACCCCGATGCGGGACGGCAGGAGGCGGACGCCTTCTTCGAACGGGCGGCCCCGACGATGCGTGCCCGCCCGCGTTGGCACGAATTCGTCCATCGCGGCCGGCCCTACACCGGGATGCGCTGTGGATCGTGCTGCCTCGCGCACCGCCTCGGGGACGAGTACTGCACGACCTGCCCCTTCACCGACGACACCGAACGGGAGCGGCGCATGCGTGCCTGGATAGATACGCAGGGTAATGGAGGTCTTGCGGTCTGACCTGCGTTCGGCACGCGGTCCGCGGTTGGCGCACGTAAAGTAGCTATAGGAAGGCGTTGAGTCCGACAATTGCAAGATCTTTAAAGTCTTGACGCCGAACAGTAACATCAAAATGACAAAGCGATGTGCATGTGGCGCCAATCACAACAGAAGGCACCCCACCATCGACTACCGTCGGTAGCGACGAGGGAGAGTCGGCTCGGGCGGGAGACCGCCTGGCGGGCGGATCCCACCGCCCCGAGCGGGCGGGCGGCGATGGTGCCGCGCGGCTCGAGTCGTTCTGCTCTTGGCGGAACGACGTGACGGAATCATGGCTGGTCGGCCACGGTTGCCCTAGGCGTCTCCGCTGGTCGGACCGGCAGTTGAGCTGGTCCTCCGTCCCCGACGAAGTGGACGGAGCCGGCGGGTAGGTTTCTGTTCGATGCGTGAGGACATGCCTCGGCGGAGCTAGCATGCGGATACCGGCTGTCGTGTGGTCGGTCGCAGCTCGAAGGAGCGCACATGTTCGAGAGATTCACCGACCGGGCACGTCGGGTCGTCGTCCTGGCCCAAGAAGAGGCCAGGATGCTCAACCACAACTACATCGGGACCGAGCACATCCTGCTCGGCCTGATCCACGAGGGCGAGGGCGTCGCCGCCAAGGCCCTCGAGTCCCTCGGCATCTCCCTTGAGGGTGTGCGGTCTCAGGTCGAGGAGATCATCGGCCAGGGCCAGCAGGCACCGAGCGGGCACATTCCGTTCACCCCGCGTGCGAAGAAGGTCCTGGAGCTGTCGCTTCGGGAGGCCCTCCAGCTCGGCCACAACTACATCGGGACCGAACACATCCTGCTCGGCCTGATCCGCGAGGGCGAGGGCGTCGCCGCCCAGGTGCTCGTCAAGCTGGGCGCGGACCTCAACCGCGTGCGCCAGNAGGTCATCCAGCTCCTGTCCGGCTACCAGGGCAAGGGCGAGACGGCCACCTCCGGCGCTCCGGCCGAGGGCACCCCGTCCACCTCGCTGGTGCTCGACCAGTTCGGCCGCAACCTCACCGCGGCGGCGCGCGAGTCCAAGCTCGACCCGGTCATCGGGCGCGAGAAGGAGATCGAGCGCGTCATGCAGGTGCTGTCGCGCCGGACCAAGAACAACCCGGTCCTGATCGGCGAGCCCGGAGTCGGCAAGACCGCCGTCGTCGAGGGCCTGGCGCAGGCGATCGTCAAGGGCGAGGTGCCCGAGACCCTGAAGGACAAGCAGCTCTACACCCTCGACCTCGGCGCCCTGGTCGCCGGTTCCCGCTACCGCGGTGACTTCGAGGAGCGGCTGAAGAAGGTCCTCAAGGAGATCCGCACCCGCGGCGACATCATCCTGTTCATCGACGAGCTGCACACGCTGGTCGGCGCGGGCGCCGCGGAGGGCGCGATCGACGCCGCGTCGATCCTCAAGCCGATGCTCGCCCGCGGTGAGCTGCAGACCATCGGTGCCACCACCCTCGACGAGTACCGCAAGCACCTGGAGAAGGACGCCGCGCTCGAGCGCCGCTTCCAGCCGATCCAGGTCGCGGAGCCGTCGGTGGCNCACACCATCGAGATCCTCAAGGGCCTGCGCGACCGGTACGAGGCGCACCACCGCGTCTCGATCACCGACGCCGCCCTGGTCGCCGCCGCCTCCCTGGCCGACCGGTACATCTCGGACCGCTTCCTGCCGGACAAGGCGATCGACCTGATCGACGAGGCCGGCTCGCGGATGCGCATCCGCCGGATGACCGCGCCGCCGGACCTGCGCGAGTTCGACGAGCGCATCGCGGGTGTCCGCCGGGACAAGGAGTCCGCGATCGACGCGCAGGACTTCGAGAAGGCCGCCTCGCTGCGGGACAAGGAGAAGACCCTCCTGTCCGAGAAGGCGAAGCGGGAGAAGGAGTGGAAGGCCGGCGACATGGACGTCGTCGCCGAGGTGGGCGACGAGGAGATCGCCGAGGTGNTCGCCATCTGGACGGGCATCCCGGTCTTCAAGCTCACCGAGGAGGAGACGGCCCGTCTGCTCCGCATGGAGGACGAGCTGCACAAGCGGGTCATCGGCCAGCAGCAGGCCATCAAGGCCGTCTCGCAGGCGATCCGGCGCACCCGTGCCGGGCTGAAGGACCCCAAGCGTCCCGGCGGGTCGTTCATCTTCGCCGGCCCGTCCGGTGTCGGTAAGACCGAGCTGTCCAAGACGCTCGCCGAGTTCCTCTTCGGTGACGAGGACGCGCTCATCCAGCTCGACATGTCCGAGTACATGGAGAAGCACACCGTCTCGCGGCTGGTGGGCTCCCCGCCCGGCTACGTCGGCTACGAGGAGGGCGGCCAGCTCACCGAGCGGGTGCGGCGCAAGCCGTTCTNGGTCGTCCTGTTCGACGAGGTCGAGAAGGCGCACCCCGACGTCTTCAACACGCTCCTGCAGATCCTGGAGGACGGTCGCCTGACCGACTCCCAGGGCCGACTGGTCGACTTCAAGAACACCGTCCTGATCATGACGTCGAACCTGGGCACCCGGGACATCTCCAAGGGCCCCGGCATCGGCTTCGCCACCGGTCAGGGCGCCGTTGACTACGAGCGGATGAAGGCGAAGGTCCAGGACGAGCTCAAGCAGCACTTCCGGCCGGAGTTCCTCAACCGGATCGACGACATCATCGTCTTCCACCAGCTCTCCGAGAACGAGATCATCCAGATCGTCGATCTCATGCTGGCCCGGGTGGACATCCAGCTCAAGAACAAGGACATGGCCCTCGAGCTGACGTCGGCTGCCAAGGCGCTGCTGGCGAAGAAGGGCTACGACCCCGTGCTCGGCGCCAGGCCGCTGCGCCGGACGATCCAGCGGGAGATCGAGGACGTCCTGTCCGAGAAGATCCTGTACGGCACGCTCAAGCCGGGCGAGATCGTCGTCGGTGACGTCGAGGGCGAGGACGAGGACGCGAAGTTCGTCTTCCGCGGCGAGACCAAGCCGAACCAGGTGCCGGACGCGCCGCCGATCGACCTCGCCAAGTCCAGCGAGTAGCGCCAGCGGCGCGTCACCAGCGCCGCCGGACTGCGGCTGAGCCCCGGTACCCCACCAGGTTCCGGGGCTCAGTCGTTTCCGCGGCCCGCGCAATCGGCTCCGGCGCAGGCTCAGGTGTAGGCATCCCAGGCGAGGCTCGCGGCGAGGCCGAGCGCGGCCAGCCCGATGAGCACCCGCAGGATGTCGCCCGGCAGCCGGCGCACGATCAGCGGCCCGACCGCGCCGCCGATCAGCAGACCGACGGCCAGGGGCGCCACCGCGGCCCAGCGCACCGGGCCGAAGACGGCGAACCCCGCCGCCGCGACCAGATTCGCGAAGCCCGACGACACGTTCTTGATCGCATTGACCCGGGCGAGCGGCTCGGGGATCGCCACCGCGAGCACGGCGAGCAGCGCCACTCCGCCACCGGCGCCGAAATAGCCCAGGTAGATCCCGGTTCCGAAGACCGCGGCGAGCACCGCCGGGCCGCCCTCGGCCGGCGCTTCGGCCCGTCGGGCGAGGATCCGGGGCTGCGCCCACAGCAGCACGGCCGCCCCGGCGATCAGCACCGGCACCGCTCGTTCGAACGTCCGCTCCGGCAGCGTGAGAAGCAGGACGGCGCCCACCGCCCCGCCGGCGAGGGCCATCGCCGCGAACCGGGCGACCCGGTCGGTCTGACCCGCGAGCTCGGGTCGCGACCCGGCGGCCGCGCCGACCGCGACGAACAGCAGCGCCGTCGTGTTGGTGACGTTCGCCGCCAGCGGCGGCAGCCCGGTCGCGAGCAGCGCGGGGTAGGAGACGAGCGACGCCAGCCCCGCGACGGTGCTGGTGATGCCGGCCAGCACGCCGGCGCCCACCAGCAGGGCGATGTCGGCGGCGGTCAGGGTCACCCCCCGGTGTCACCCGTCCCTGGGACGGCGGGCGCCTGCGGCGTCACCCGGACAGTAGGGGATCACGGGTTCGGCCCCGGTGGCGGCGCAACGTCGGCTACCCCACACGACGTTCGGTCGATGGGCGGCCGCGGGCCATGGCACCATGCTCGTTGGTCGGCAACGAGACCAGCTCAGGTGAGACCAGCTCAGGCGGGACCAGATCGGACGGGACCGGATCAGACGGGACCAGGTCAGACGGGACCAGGTCGGACAGCAGGCGGGATCGGGTGGAGTGACGGGCGGTGCCGACGACGCCCACGGCGTCCATCTCACCTTCGGCGCCGAGCCGGCGACGGTCATGGTCGTCTCCTGGCTGACCCGCGGCCCCGTAACCCGGCCCGCGGTGCGCTGCGGGTCCCAACCCGGCACCGTCGGCGAGCCGGTCCCGGCGACCACCCGCTCCTACCGGGACGCCCGCACCAGCGAGCAGGTCTTCGTCCATCACGCGACCCTGACCGGGCTCGAACCCGCCACGGACTACGCGTTCACCCTCGAGCACGACGGCCGCCCGCAGGCTGCGGACGGCTCGTTCCGCACGGCTCCGGGCTCGCGGGCCGCCTTCGGCTTCACCTTCTTCGGCGATCAGGGCACCGACCGCCCGTACGACCCGTTCGGCTCGCCCGCCTCCGGGTACGCCGTGGCCGGCGTCGAGCGGTGCGCACCGCTGTTCGCGCTCACCGGCGGGGATCTGTCCTACGCCAACCAGCGTGAGGACCCGGTACGCACCTGGTCCGACTGGTTCACGATGATCAGCCCGTCCGCGGGGTCACGGCCGTGGATGCCCTGCGTCGGCAACCACGAGATCGAGCGGGGGAACGGGGCGCTGGGGCTCGCGGCCTACCAGACCTACTTCGAACTGCCGCCGAACGGGGGCGAGGGCTACCTCGCGGGCCTCTGGTACGCCTTCACGGTCGGGGCGGTCCGTTTCGTGGTGGTCAGCGCCGACGACGTCTGCTACCAGAACAGTGGCCCGATCTACCTGCGCGGGTTCAGCGCCGGCCGGCAGACCGCCTGGCTCGCTCGGACGCTGGAGCAGGCCCGGGCCGACCCGGACATCGACTGGATCGTGGTCGTCATGCACCATGCGGCCCTGTCCACGTCGGCCGATCACAACGGCGCCGATCTGGGCATCCGGGAGGCCTGGCTGCCGCTGTTCGACCGGCACGGAGTGGACCTCGTGCTCTACGGGCACGAGCACCACTACGAACGCAGCCACCCGGTGCGGGGCACCGTCCCGGGCAGCCGGACCCTCGCCCCCCGACCGGTGGTGGGGGCGGTCGGGTCCGGCGGCGCCGTCGTGGACACGTCGGCGGGCACGGTCCACCTGATGGCGGGCACCGGAGGCTCGTCGTCGCCGTCCACGGACACGCTGCTCGATCCGCCGGCCGGACGGATCGTGGTCGGCGTCCGTGACCCCGAACCGGGGCGCCGGCACCGGACCGCCGTCCGCGAGCTCGAGGACGCGGCCTGGTTGGCTTTCCGAGCCCCCGATCATCCCTACGCCTTCGCCGGGTTCGAGGTGGATCCCGGCGAGCCCGGCGGGCTGACCAGCATCCGGATCACCGCGTACGACTCGGGTTCCCCCGACCCGGTGCCGTTCGACCGGGTGACTCTGGTCCGGCCCAGAACCGACGCGGCGCCGACCGGCTGACGCCGGGAGCAGGCCCTGGACCTCCGCCGACAGTTGACGTCCGCCGACAGTTGACGTCCGCCGCGAGGTCCGAAGACGCCCCGAGGAGAGAATGCGGAAGTCACCGGGGTGCGCCTCGATCGGCGATCTTCCGATCGTTCACCGCTCGCCTTCGGTGACGAAATATGTTCCGGTCGCGCCGCCGAGCCGAATTAACGTTACGCCCGGTGAAGAAGGCCGCCCCCGCCCCCGGCGCGACGAGATGATCGCGCGCGGTCCCGAGCTCCTTTCACCGGACAGTCCGGCCACCCCGGCGGTGACCGCCGGACATCCCGCGGAACATCGAACCGACATCAGCACTGCAACGTCCGCCCATCTTTGCCGGAAACCCCGGCGCGGCGTTCGGAGCAGGCGTACGTAACGACAGCCGGGCCGATCATCGACCACCGACCCTTGGCGCACCGCAAACAGGAACAACGTGCTGCACATGCCGCTGCACGGGGCACCTGCCTTCGGCTCCGTCACGCGGCGGAGCCGAAGGTAATTCCCGCCGCCGGCACGGTCGCTCCCGGCGGCGGCGTCCGGAGATCCAGCCACTCGGGCCGGGATGATTTTTTCGGACTTTCGCTGGACCGACCGGGGGTCCAAGGAATAACTTTCGCGAGTAGGCGGTAATCGACCGACTACACGATCATTGTCGACTACGGCGAACCGGGAGGACGTCCATTGTCAGGGAAGCAGCGGACGCCGAGTGGGGGCAGCTCGTCCCGTCCATGCGCCGAAACCCGGGCCTCCATTGTGCGGGAGCATTGCCTGCCAGCAAATCAACGGCAGTCCCGATACCCGTCGAAGGTCGGCCTCGCACCGGCNTACCCGACGCGGAGGAATGAACGTCCGCGGGGCCGGTGGAATGCTTCGATGCTGCGCGGGACGGCCTTCACCCGGAGCCTTCGGTGAGCACCGCGACCGGCCCGGTTGCCACCCTGGACCTGCGCTCGGGCTGCCGGCGGCGGGTGGCGCGACGCCCCTGGGCCCCCGGCACCCTGCGGACCCTGCTCACCCGACGCCCGCGGTTCGACGTGGGCGCTGCGGAGCGTCTGCTGATCGTCGACGAGGCCCGCACGGCAGCGGCTCACCAGGCCGGACTGGCTGCGCTGACCACCGGGCGCCCCGCCGAGTCGGTGCTGCTCGTCCTGGTGGGGCCGGTGCCGGGCGAGATCACCGCGCCCGGGACACACGGAGCGCCGGCGCCGGCGGACACCAGCGCCGACCCGTGGCGCGGCACCGGTGCCCAGGACGAAGGTGCCCAGGACGAATTGTTCGGCGCCGTGCCGGGTGACGAGACGCTCCCCGACCTCGACGCCCCCTACAACCCGGCCTTCTATGCCTTCGTCGACGACACCGCCTTCGTCGACGACGGATCCCTCGGCGACGACGCACCCGAGGGATCCGCGCGGCCGACCGCGGCGGCCGCGTCTGCGGCGCCCGGCAGTGCGCCCACCATCCCGGCGATCCTCTGGGTCGGGGCGGTCGAGGGCAGACCGTCGGCCGCCGCGGTGGACTCGGCCGGGCCGGCGCTACGGGTGCTGCTCGACGCGCTGCGCAGCCCCGAGGTGTTCGACGAGGTCACCCGCGCGGTGTCCGCCATGCCCGGCTGCCTCGCCTTCCCCGGCATCCGCGCCGTCGTCGGCCGGCTCCCCGGCGAGTTGCTGCGCGGGTTGCAGATCGGGGCTACATCCTGGTCGGATGCCCCCACCGATGCGGCGGTGGTCCCCGAGCTTGCCGGCGAGGGGCGGTTGGCGCTGTTGGATCCCAGCTCCGACGCTGCGACGATCATCGCCTTCGCGCCACGGGTTGCCCGCCCGGAGCCGCCACCGCCGGAGACGGACGGCGCCGGCCCGGCGGACCCGGTCGGGCCGACCATCGAGATCGTCTGGACCGCGGCGACGATGCTCGCCGGCGTGCTGCGGCTGACCCCCGCGCGGGACGCCGACGTGCTGGGGGTCCTGTTCCCGGGGCTGCGACCGTGAATCGCGCCGCCCCCGCGGCCTCGGACCGCGCCCCCGCGGCGCGGGACGCCACCTCCGCGGTGACCCGTCTGGACCAGATCGTCTACGCCTGGTCCAGGCGGACGCGGGCCGGCGCCGAGGGCTACTTTCCCATCGCGAGCTCGCTGAGCTCCGCGGTGACCCGTTCGTGGAACGGCCTGCTCGCCGCCCAGGTCGAGGCGGGCGACAGCCCCGTCGACCAGCCGCCGCCCGCGCTCGCCTACGTCGTCGGCGCACCCGACCGGCCCATCCGGGACGATCCGGACGACGTGCCGGACGCCGCGCTCGTCCACCACGTCCACGTCGCCGGCCGAAGCGGCGCCGGTAGCGGCCGGCTACGGGCGCACGTCCTGATCGGCCGGGCCGACTACCTGACCGAACGGGTCGCGCTGGCGCTGTACGCGGCCGGCGGGGCCACGGCCGGTGGGGCCACGGCCGGTGGCGCCCGGACCACACCGCGGCTGAACCCCCTGCACCTCGATGATCTCACCGCGCAGCGACGGGTCGGCGAGCGGACGCTGCGCCAGGCCGCCCGAGCCGCCGCCCGGCGTAACCGGCTGACCGTCCTGGTCTCGGCGGCCCTCACCTGGTCGTGGACGGACCGACCGGTCGTGGTGTCGCACACCGGCTCGGACGAGGCCGTCACGCTGATGTGGGCACTCGTCGAGATGCTCGAAGGGGTGCTCCCCTACCGGCTCACCTTCTCCATCCACGCCGCCCCGCCCGCGCCCCGTCCCACGTCGCCCACCGCCCGCGCCGCCGATGCGAGGCATGAGCCGGCGGATGAGCCGGCGTGGGCGTCGAGCGGCTCGACGTCGGCCGCGGACCACGGACCGGCGGCGTCGGCCGGGACGGCCGTCGGCCAGGGCCGATCCGATCCGCGGTTCCGATTCGTCCCGATCCCGCCAGAGCTCGGGCCCGGCACCGACCCGGCGGCGATCTACGTGGATCCCCGCGTGACGCCGCCGGTCCCCCCGGCCGTCGCCGACGCGGCCCACCTGCTCGTCGGCGTCTACGGGCGGAGCGGGATCCGCGGCGTCGCCGACCTGCTCGCCCAGGTCGGCGACGAGGCGTTCCGGCCGCACGATCCCGAGCGCTGGTGCCGCCGGCTGGTGGCAACCAGCGGGCGGGACGCGGCGGTGGCCGGGTCAGGTGTGCGGCCGGGCCCCGACCCGACCGGCTCCCTCGCGGCCGACTGCCACCCGATCGACCCCCACCCGATCAGTCCCCGCCCGATCGACCCCCACCCGATCAGTCCCCGCTCGATTGGCGAACCGTCCTCGAGCTGGGAGGCCTCACCGGCTCGGCCGTCCCCGGGGCAGCCCGCACCCCCACCGGCGGATGCGCGATCACCCGCGGCGGCGTTCGCGGGGCGAGGGGCCGCCGGGCAGGCGCGCGCGGTCGCCGAGCACCTGCACGACGCCTACGAGCTGTTGCTGGCGCCGGGAGGCGCCGGCGGGGACGATGCCGACCCGGCAGGTCGCCTGATCGCGATCCTGGCCCACCCGGTCGGCCTGCCCGCCGACCTGCCAAGCGCCGAACGGCTGCGCGGGCAGCTACACCGCGTCGCGGGTCGGCTGACCGTTCCGGGTGCCTCCGGCCGGCCGCCGAGATCGCCGACGGGGCAGGAGGCACGCACCGGGCCGGCATCACGTGAGCAGGGCCGCGCCATGATCGTGGCTGGCGTCCTCGACCGGCTGGGGGAGATGGATCCGGCCGATCGTGCCCGGGTCGCCGTGGACGTCGAGGCCGCGGTCGTCGAGGAGCAACGGCAGGTCGAGGGGGCACTGACCGCGCTGGCCGACGATCTCGCCGCGCTGCGCGGTCCGTCGCCCACCCGCGGCGCCGAACAGTCGATGCGCCGGGCGATCCCGCCCCTCACGGCCGGCCTGGAATCGGTCTTCTCGTCCTACCGCCTCGCGACGGCCAGCGGCAGCGCGCTGCGGCTCGCCACCGAGACCCTCGACGCACTGCGCGCCGTCCGCCCGGCAGCCCCCCCGCCCACCGCCGCCCAGCCCGACCCCACCGCCCAGCCCAGCCTCGCCGACCGGCCCGACCCCAGCGGGCGACCCGACGTCTCCGTCACGAGCCGGGAGGGCGGCGGCGCCGGAGCCGACCGCCCGGTCGGAGCGGAGACCGACTTCGAGGTGACGGTGACGGTCCTGCCGCCGGCGGCTGCCTCCTCCGCGGCTGCCGCCACCGCGCCCCGGCAGGAGCTGGAGCGGGCCGCCCGGGTCGCGGTCACCCGGCACGTCGCGGCCGCCTACCGGACGGAGTGGTCGTACTGGGACGGCCGGCTGCACCCCGTCGACCGGCTGCTGGCCGCGCTCGGCGTCCCGCTGGGGGTCTCGCTGGCGCACGCGGGTCCCGATCCGCTGGCCGATCCGCTGGAATCGCCCACCGAGCTGCGTGAACTCGCCGCGCTGCGCGACCTGTTCGGCCCGCTGTGCCCGCCGGGCTCCCGGTCCCGGCCGCAACCTGACCGCCCGCCTGGTCGGCCCGCCGACGTCCTGGCCCGCGCCGCCAGCGACGTCACCCAGGCAATCACCCGGCTGGCACCGGACGCCCACCTGACCGAGGTGGACCGGGCGGCCTACGTCACGGCGATCCACACCGCCGTCGCGGAGATGCATCGGCAGATCGTGCAGCTACTGGCCGGGCTGGTCGCGGATCTGGCCGCCCTGCCGGTCGCAACCGAGGCCGGCCCGGACCGGCCGGACGAGGGCCACCGCGCCGCGCGCGTCCGGGACCTGCTCACCTCCGCCCTGCGGACCGTGTTCGACCGGTTCGGGCTTCCGGAGGGGTTCGCGTTCGCCGACGCTCTGGCCGACGAGCTGGCCTGGCTGACCGCCGGCGCGGCACTCCCCGCGGCTGCCCTTCCTGCGACGGCGTTCCCTGCGACGGCCGAGTCGTCGGCCGCGGCGGCCGAGTCGTCGGCCGCGGCGGTGGTGCGGCTGCTGCGGGAGACCCGAGCGTGGGGAGCCGACGCCTTCCGGCTACTCGTCCTGTACGCCCCGGGCTGGTACGGAGCCGAGGACATCCGGTATGCCATCGCCGCCGCCGTAACGGCCGGGCCGAGCGGGTTCGGGCTGCCAGGAGCCGACGACGACGGATCCGGGCTCCTCGCCGCCGGCGCCCGCCCCTTCTTCGAGCGGCTGGCGACGGCCCGGCCGGGCGGGGGCCAGGTGATCGACACCGTTGCTCGCCTTCTGGAGCTGTACGCCCGCGGCGGGGCCGGCGAGACACCCGGCGAGGACGGCGAGACACCCGGCGGAGGCGGCGAGGCCCGGCGCGAGGCCGGCGCGGACCGGGCGGCGAGCGCGGTGCAACGGTCGCGGCGGCCTGCCTCGTCCGCAGCGGAGGTGCACGCCCTGGGTGCCGAGCTCACCGCGCGCATCCCGCCGACCGCGGCGGCCCCGCGGGATCCGGCGGTCGCGTTCCTCGACGCGTGCGCGTCGGGCCGGCCCGACGCGGCCCGGATCTTCGGCCTGCTCGTCCGGTACGTGCCGAGCTGGGACGATGCCTGGGACCTCTACGAGGCGATCTGGAACCGGGGCACGCCCCAGCACGGCAGCAGGGCGTCGCCCGAGCCACCCTCGGAAGCGGAGCTGGGCGTGGCGGCGGAGCGGTACTTCCGCCACGCCCTGCACGCCGGCGACGACTACGACGGCGACTACGACTACGACTACGACTACGACGGCGACTATGACTTCGGCCCCGGCAGCGCCGACGACTACGCCGCCGACGACTACGGCGCAGCGGCCTACAGCGGAGCAGCGGCCTACAGCGGAGAGGCCGGCGGCGGGCCGCATGCCGCCGACCTGGAACGCGTCGTACGCCGGCTGGTGGCGCTCTACCTTCCGGACGATCCACGCCTGCGGGCCGCCCACGAACTACCCGGCTTCGTCGAGTCCCGGGTCATCGCCGAGATCGCCGCAGGCGGCGCGGCCCGGCGTCGGCGGCGCTCCTTCGGGCTCCCCGTGTTCGCTCTCACCTTGGCCGCCGCCGTGCTCGCCCTGCTCGTCGTCGTCCGGTGACAGCACCGGTCGCCGGGCCGCCGGGCGACGACCGCGAGGCCACCCGGCCGGGAGGACGATCACCGCGGCTGTCCCGTTCGCCCTACTCGGGGTCGGTGGAGTCTGGAACAATGACCAGCACTTGTGTCGGTGTCGCGACACACCCGGGGTTCGCGGTGCGTCGGTGCCCTTGGGTAAGAAGGAAGACGGCTGGCGACACGTCCCGACAGCGTGATCGTGAATGGTTCGGCGAGGACGGAGGCCATGGGTAGCTCGCTGGTGCCGATCATGCTCATCGTGGTGCTGCTGGTAGCCCTGGTGATCTACTTCGCCCTGAACAACCGGCCGGTTCGGCAGGGAAGCCAGCGCCGCAGCCGCGGCTTGGACCATCAACGGCATCGATCCGGTACGGTGCCGCTGCGAGACGGCTCCGACGCCGCCGCGCCGGACGGGATCGTGCCGGGCTTCACCGAGCCGGCGCCGAGCCCCCCCGCCGAACAGACGGCCGACGACGCGAGCGACGGCCCGGAGGCGGGCGCGTCGTGGGGAGGGGATGTGACCACGCAGGTTCCAGTCGGAGAAGAGAACAGTCGCGATCCCGACGCGACCGGTTGGACTCCTCCGCCCGCTGCCCCGCCGCACCAGGCCGAGTCCTTCGAGGACGAGCGGGAGGACGCCACCCGCTACTACGACCCGCAGACCGGCGACTACCCGATCGCGCCGCCCACGACGACCTTCGCCGCGCAGTCGGCCGCGGTGGGAGCGGAGCCGGCCGGGGGGCGGGCCACCGCGGGCGACCCGCGGTGGGAGAGCACACCGACCGCGACCACCTATCCCAACGCCGCCGCCGCGCCGCGGGAGCAGGCTGCCGACCTGATGGCGACCGAGCCCGAGCAGACCACGGCCGCCCCGCTGCGGCTGGCCGCCGCCGGCCGGACCCGCCGGGGCAAGCGCGGCGGTCCCAACGAAGACGCCTTCGTCGTCGTGGACGGCCTGCTGGCGGTCTCGGACGGCGTCGGCGGGGAGGCCGCCGGCCAGATCGCCTCCACGCTGACCGTCACCACCGTGGCCGGCTTCCGGCCGCAGTACGCGGAGGATCCGCTGGAGGGCCTGCGCAGGGCCGTGGAGCGGGCGAACCGGGTGGTCCGCACCCGGGCCCGGGAGGAACCGACCTGGCTGGGCATGGCCTGCACGCTGGACGTCGTCATCCTCGGCCGGCAGCACAACACCGGCGAGTACCTCACCGTCGCCCACGTCGGCGACAGCTCGGTGTGGCTGCAGCCGGGCCGGGGACGTCCGCGGGCGCTGACCACCCCGCACGCGATCCGCAACGGCCCCTTGCTGAACGCCGTCGGCCTCGCCGACGAGATCGAGGCCGACATCTTCAGCGAGCCGGTCCGGGCCGGCGACCGGGTCGTCCTCGCCAGCGACGGCATCACCAAGGTGATGACGCCCGAGCAGCTCGACGGGCTGCTCGGCGAGCTGGGCTCTGAGCCGCCCGAACGGGCCGCGGACGCCCTCGTCGAGGCGGCCCTGCTGGCCGGCGCCCGCGATGACACCACCATCGTCGTCGCCGACCTGGTATCCGAGCCCTCCTCGCGGTGAGACTGATCGGGCGTCCGGCACGGCGCACCCGGCGCCGACGATCCCGAACCCGCCCTCGGCAATCCGACCGAGACGGCCCCGGTGATCAGTCGCGGCACACCCGGCGGCCGGGGCGGGCGCCCCGGCCCCGGCCATCGGCTGGAACGCTGGGCGAACCGGCCGCTGCTCGTCGCCGGGCGGTTGGCCCGCTGGTTGCGCCGCCATCTGCTGGGGACGTTCGCCGTCCTCGGGGTGATCGCCTTCAGCCTCGGTCTGCTCGGGATGTACCGGCAGTTCCGCCACGAGCCGGCGATGTTCAACTGGCCCAACATCGTGTTCTTCACCGCGACGCTCTTCCTGGCCGACGGGACGGTCTTCCAGGACGGCGGGCGGTACCCGGTGGCGCTGGAGATCGCGCGGTTCCTCGCCCCGCTGGCCACGGCCGTCGGAGTCGCCGACGGGGTGAGCACGATCTTCGCCCAACGCTTCGAACGGTTCCGGGCCCGCCATGCCCGCCACCACGTCATCGTGTGCGGCACCGGCCCCACGGCGTCGGCGCTCGTCGACAAGCTCTCCCGGTCCAAACGGGTGGTGCTGGTCGCCGAGGACGCGGAGCGGGAGTATCCGGACGCCGAACTCCCGCCCGGCCTGCTGCGGGTCGTCGGCGACCCGATGGAGCCGCTGGTGCTGGCGAAGGCCGGAGTCGCCCGCGCGGACGTGGTCTACGGCTGCCTGCCGGACACCTCGTCGAACCTGGCCATTGCCCTGGCCACCCGGCTGCTGGCCGCCGACCGGGCGGACCAGCCGCTGCGCTGCGTGGCCCAGGTGGGCGACCTCTCCCTCATCCCGCACCTACGGGCCCGCCGGATCGGGTTCAACGACCACAGCGGCTTCCGGCTGGACTTCTTCGCCGTCGAGGTGCTCGGCGCGCGCGCCCTGCTCAACCGCTACCCGCCGAGCTGGGCCGCCCCGGATCACGCTGAGGAACCGCCCGTCGAACCGGCGCCCCTGGTCGTTCTCGGGCTTTCCGGCCTCGGCCGCGCCCTGGTGCTGGAGCTGGCCCGCCGCTGGTCGGTCCTGGTCGGGGCGGCCGGTCCACTGCTGCCCATCGCCGTGGCCGATCCGGCGGCTGATGAGATACTCGCCGCGTTACGCATCCGGGAACCCGCGCTCGCCCAGGTCGAGCTCACCGGTCACGACACCCCGCACGGCGAGCTGCCGCCGGCCGTGACGGACGCNCCTCCTCCCGAGTTCGTCTANGTCTGTCAGAGCGACGAGGAACGGGCGCTGCTGTACGGACTGGACACGGCGCAGGTGCTCAACGGCCGGTTCGGGTTCGCGCGGACCACGGTCATCGTGTGCACCGGCCGGCAGCGCAGCCTGCAGGACGTCTTCGGCCGACCGCAGTACCCTCGCCCGTCGACGCCGCGGCCGGGCCCGTTGCTGGAGGACCTGCTCGGCCGGGTGCGCTTCTTCGCCGTCAACGACGAGGCGCTCCCGCTCGACCTCGGCGACACCGACCTGATCGAGCGCTTCGCTCGGGCGAGCCACGAGCGCTACCTGGCGTCGGAACGCCACCGGGGCACCCCGATGAGATCCAGGCCGGCGATGGTGACGTGGGAGGAGCTCCCGGCCAACCTGCAGGACTCCAACCGGGCGCAGGCCGCCCAGTTCGGAGAGATCCTGCAGTCGGCGCAGACGCTGATGCTGATGCCGGCCGGGGTGGCCGACACCGACTTCGCGTTCACTCCGGACGAGATCGAGGAGTTCGCCCAGCAGGAACACGAACGGTGGCGCCGGGAGCGGGAGGCCAAGGGCTACACCCTGGGACCGACCCAACAGGACGGTCCCGACCGCCGCCACCCCGCGTTGGTCGACTGGTTGGCGTTGTCCGACACCGACCGGGAACGCGACCGCGAAGTCATCCGCAGCCTGCCAGCGATCCTCGCCCATGTGGGGCTGCGCATCGTCCGCCTCGACGATCCCGACTGATCTCGACTGATCCCGGCTGATCTCGACTGATCTCGACTGATCCCGAGGCTGGTCCAAGGCTGCCCCGGGATGTTCCGGGCTGCCCCAGGCGGGTCCGTCGTCAGGAGATGCGCTGATCCACCGGGCAGTCCAGGGCGCTGGCCCGGGTCAGGCCGTCGACCGAGAGCCGGGCGGACAGGCGCACCGGCCCGGACGCCTCGGTGAGGATGCCCGTCCAGCCGCCGGCGGCGCGGAACACGCACGCCCGGCCCTCCGACAGCCGCCAGTAGGGCGTGTAGTGGACGAGCACNGTAGCGACCCCGGGCGTGCGGAAGTCCACCCCCACCGAGCTCACCCCGAGCTCGGTGAGGCTCGCCGGCCCCTGCACCAGTCCGGCGGAGTCGGTGACGAGCCAGACCTTCCAGTGTGGGTTGTGCCAGGCGAGCTCGAGGTAGGGCAGGCCCGCCCGCAGCAGTTTCGCCTCCGCAACGGCGGACGGGTCGAGCTCCACGTCGGGCAGGGCGACGTAGCGGATGCCCCGGGCGATCAGCCACTCGTGGTAGGTCTCGGCGTTGAGGCTGCCGTCGTAGAACAACGCGTTGTACTTGCTGTCGAGCTGGCGCAGCCAGCCCCGGGCCATCGGCACGCTGGGCGCCACGAAACGCGCCTCCCAGTGGGCCCGGGTGAAGGGAACCTCGACCCGGCCGGCCGGCACCGGCGCGCCGCGGTCGAGGTAGTCGAGCAGCTCGGTGTAGTACCCGGCGGACGAGGACGGATCGCCCTGGGTGAGCAGCGCGCCGTGGATCGGACCGATCTGCCAGCCGATCAGGGGGATCGCCACGATCGCGAGCACCCGGCGGCGGTCGGCGAGCAGCAGCGCCGCCGCGGGGCCGGCCAGCAGCGTCGCCGGCCGGGTGATGTTCCCCCCGACCTGGGACGGGATGAAGAAGAACACCGCCGCCGCGGCCGCCCACAGCAGCAGGCCGTGGCGGATTGCCCGGGCACCCTTCGGGACTACCAGCAGTCCCACCGCGATGAGCGCCAGCAGCGACAGGAAGGTCAGCGCCGGGAACGGTTGGTAGCCGTCCTCGGGGAAGGCGAGCGCGACGACGATGCCGGCCCCGGCGCCGGCGAACGGCAGCACGCGCCGCCAGCCGATGGTCAGCAGCAACGCGGCGCCGACGAGCAGCACGAACCCGGCAGCCAGGGGCGAGGCCAGCGACGACAGCACGGCGCCGGCCCAGGTCAGCTTCGTCCGGCGCTCGCGGGCCCCGAGCAGCGCCAGCGCGCCGAACGCCATGCCGAGGGCGAACGGCATCCGCCCGACGACAAGGTTCGACACCGTCGCCACGGCGAACCACACGAGGACGAGGTCCTGCCCCGACCGCCGGCCCGGCCCACGCAGCAGCCGGGTCACGATCACGGTGGAGGCGACGCAGGAGATCGCGCCCAGGAGCTGCACCCCGAGCAACGCCCCCAGCGGCGGGAACAGCACACTGTACCCGGGTATGGTGTGGCCGCCGTACCATTGATCGTCCCAGAGGACCGCCCCGCCGTGGCGGAACAGCCACACCCGGTATTCCTGGGCGGGGGTGTCGGGGCCGGTCACGCCGAGCCCGACGCACAGCAGGCACAGGGCCGCGGTCAGCGTCCAGGGCCACCGGCGCACGGCCGCGACGAGGACGAGCAGGCCCCGCACGACCGGCCCGTGGTGCCGCGGCGGCTCGAGGGCGATGAAGGGGGTCTGGGGCAGTGGAGCCACGCGAGACTCGGTCTCGCCCGCCGGCACCGCCACGGCCACGGTCGTCGGCCGGCTACCGCGCGTGGCGTCGATCGGGGAACCGGGCGCCGCGAGCGCTGTCACCCGCGACCTCCCAAGGCACCGACGACGGTCCGTCCGCCGCATCCCACCGATCATCTCCCGACGGCCCGCCGGTCGGCGAACGGCCGGCCGCGGCTACCACCGCCGCGGCGGCGCGCGGCGGCCGCGGACCATCCGCCGTCAGGCGCCCGACCAGCGTCATCTGGTTGATCCTCGGCGGAGCCGGCGCCGCAGTCGTGGCCATGCTGGCCGAGGGGCGGCTCGGCCCACGCGATCCGAACGTCGCCGACCCCTCATCCTGGTGGGGAATTCTCCCATCGACCCCGCCGACGGAGACGGCAAGGGGCGTTCTGGCCGGACTGTCCGCGCTCAGCGTCATCACGCTATGCCTGTGCTGGGTCCTCCTGGTATGCGCGATGGCCGCCGGGCGGGTGTCCACCCGCGCCGGGCTCGCGGCGGCCGCCGCCTGGAGCCTGCCGTTCGCCGTCGGGCCGCCGCTGTTCAGTCGGGACGTGTACGCCTATGCCGCCCAGGGCGAGCTGGCCAGGCTCGGCCTGGACCCGGCGACCCACGGGGTGGCCACCCTGCTGACGTCCGGCGCGCCGGACGGTTCGGGCCGGGCGTTCGTCCAGGCCGTCGACCCACGGTGGTGGCACACCCACTCCCCCTACGGCGGTGCCGCGGTCGCGGTCGAGAAGGCCGCGGCGGCGATCGGCGGCGGCCCGGCGGGGACCATCGCGGTCCTCCGGGTGATCGCCGTGCTCGCCACGATCGCCCTGATCGGCCTGTCGCTGCGCCTCGCCGGGTCAGAGCCGTCCCGGCGCCGCGCGGTCGCGGTCCTGGTCGCGGCGAATCCCGTGGTCGTCATCCACCTCGTGGGCGGCGCGCACCTCGACGCGATCGCCGCCGCGCTCGTCGTCGCCGCCCTCGTGCTGGACCGCGCCCCCCGCCAGGCGGTGCGCGGGATCCTGCCGGGCGCCGCCGCGACGGGACTGGCGTGCCTCGCGGGCAATGTCAAGGCGACCGCCCTGCTCTGCGTCGGCTGGCTGGTGCTGGCCCACCTGCTGGCCGCGCGGCGGGCGCCGCGACCGGTGCGGGCGGGGGCCATGCGTCTCGCCGCCGACGCCGTCGCCGTCGCCGTCGCCTCGGGCCTGAGCATCGCCGCCGCCGGCTTCGGCCCGACCTGGATCCACGCGCTGTCGACCTCGGGCACCCTGACCACCGGAATCGCTCCCGCCGCGGTCCTCGCGGCGGCGGCGGACGGTGCGCTCGCGCTGGTCGGCGTGCATACCGCGGACGGCGCGACGCAGCGGGTGACCCGGGCGCTGTGCCTGGCGGCCGCGGCGGGCGTCGTCCTCGCACTCGCCCTGCGCGCCTGGCGCCGCTCCCCCGAGGCACCGCCGGCGGGCGGCGACCGGGCGTTCCGGGCGTTCGCCGGCAGCCGGCCGGACCTGGTCGTCGTCGGCTTCGGCGGCCTGGCCGTGGCGCTCGGCAATCCGGTGGTCTACCCCTGGTACCTGGCGCTGTGCCTGACGCCGCTGGCCATCCTGGCGGCCGGCGGCGCCCCGGGCGGGCGACGGGCGGGGCGGGTGCCGGGCACGGCCGCGGGACGCACGGTCGCCGCGCTGGTCGTGACCTCCACCTGGCTGTGCCTCGCGACCCTCTCGCCGCTCGCGGCCACCTGGCGGCTACTCGGTCCCGCCGGGGTCGCCGCCCTGGTCACGGTCGCCGCGCTCGCCGTCGTGGCCGCAGCCGCACTGGTGGCGGCCCGGCGGCGGCCCGCACCGCCCACCAGCACACCATGAGCAGACCGAGGTTGCGCCCGACCAGCAGCAGGCTCAGCACGATCCGGCCCTGGATGACGTCGTTGTACCGCCACGGGTAGATGAGCTGGGTCAACGCGACGCAGGCCAGCAGCGCCACCGGCAGTCGCCCACGGACGCTCACCGCCGGGGAGCCGACGGCGAGTCCCGCGGCAACCAGCGCGAGGATCCACACGAGGTACTGCGGGCTGAGCACCCGGGCGGTCACGACGACCACGACGACGAGCGCGAGGGCCCGCCCGGCGAGCGTCGCGGCCACCGTCCGGGCGGTCCCGGTCTCCGCCGGCGACCGACCCCGCGTCCACCACCACACCGCCGCCGCGATGATGGCGACGGCCTCGACCAGGCTGCACGCGGTGGCGACGGCGCGTGCCACCGGACCGTCGAACTGCAGGGAGCCGTAGGAGTATTCGGGCGCCGGGCCGCCGAGCATGTGGGCGACGACGAACGGCGTCGCGGCCACCGCCTCGACCTGCAGCCCGCGGGCCTGCTGCGCGCCGAGGAAGCCGAGGACGTCGCGCCACCAGCCGGTCAGCGCTGCGACGACGGCCAGCAGCCCCACCGCGCCCGCCACCCCGCCGACCAGGCGAGCCGCCCCCGCCCGCAGCCAGGCCGGCCACCGGCCGGGGGAGCCTGCCGGCGCCGGCATCGCGACCAGCAGCAGCAGCGGCCACACCTTGAGCAGCGTCCCCACGCCGAGGTGGAAGCCGGCGCGGCCGAACCGGGCCCGCGACACGGCGAGCACCGCGGCGAGGGCCGCCGCGGCCGGCAGCAGGTCGAACCGGGCCAGCGCCACGGGGCCGAGCGCGGTGATCCCGACCACCCAGAACAGCGCCGCGCCACGGTCGCGCCGCGCCAGCGCGACGGTCACGGCGAGGTCGGCGAGGAGCGTCAGCACGACGAACGCCACCCGATAGGGCACCGCCGAAAGGGTGTGAGCGAGCTCCGGTAGGACCAGCGCGACCGCCGCCCCCGGCGGGTACTGCCAGCGGTCATCGCCGACGGGCAGCCCGCCGCCGTGGCCGAGATCGTGCGCCCAGCCGGCGTAGATCCGAAGATCACCGAGGACGGTCTGCTGAGCACCGAACGTCTGGCCGGTCAGGACGCCGGCGACGAGCAGCGCGCGAGTGAGCAGCCAGCCACCCCACAACCGGCGAGCGGCCGGTAGGGGGGCACCCGGACCGGTCCGGGATGTGGCCGCCGCACCGGCGGCGGCGGTCGGCTCCGGGGCCGGCAGGCCGGCCGGCCCGCCGGACAGGGCCGACTGATCCGCGCGCACGTCCGCGACCGTACCCGCCCGTTCGGGCGGCCCGAGGCGCGCCCTCGATGCGCCGGGCGGGAGGGCTCTGCTGTCACCTATTGTTTGCGCCATATCGAGTCACTGCCACGGTGCGCAACGGAGCGCGCCGTGGCCGACGAACCCGGCGGCGCGTTCGGCGGCGGAGGGTGGCTCGAAACGCGCCGCGGAGGTGCCTGTGATCCTCGGATCCGGCTCAGCATGGGACACGGCCTGCGTTCAACTGGGGAACGCGGCCCGTCATCTGGGCCTCGACGACGGACTGCACGAACTGCTCCGCACGCCCCGCCGGGCGATCACCGTCAGCGTGCCACTGCTGCGTGACGACGGATCGCTGATGGTGCTGACCGGCTACCGCGTCCAGCACAACCTCGCCCGCGGCCCCGGCAAGGGCGGCATCCGCTTCCACCCCAGCTGCGACCTCGACGAGGTCAAGGCGCTGGCGATGTGGATGACCTGGAAGTGCGCGCTGATGGGGATCCCCTACGGCGGGGCGAAGGGCGGCATCGCCGTGGAGCCGGGGCTGCTGTCGCGCCAGGAGCGCGAGCGCATGACCCGGCGCTACGCCGCCGAACTCGTCCCCCTGATCGGGCCGGAGAAGGACATTCCGGCCCCCGACGTCGGCACCGACGAGCAGACCATGGCCTGGATCATGGACACCTACTCCGCCCACACCGGCCACACCGCGACCGGCGTCGTGACCGGCAAGCCGCTGTCGATCGGCGGCTCCGCCGGACGGGCCGGGGCGACCAGCCGCGGCGTCCAGCTCGCGCTGTTCGCCGCGCTGCGCCAGACCGGGCGGGACCCGCACTCCACGACCGTCGCCATCCAGGGCTTCGGCAAGGTCGGGGCGCTCGCCGCCCAGTACCTGCACGACGCCGGCTGCAAGGTCGTCGCCGTCTCGGACGTCAAGGGCGGCGTGTACAACCCGCAGGGCCTCAACCCGACGGCGCTGATCCGCCACCTCGCCGAGGGGGCGGAGACCGTCGTCGGTTTCCCCGGCACGGACACGCTCACCAACGACGACCTGCTCGAACTCGACGTGGACGTACTGGTCCCCGCGGCCCTCGAAGGCGTCATCACCATCGAGAACGCCGACCGGATCAAGGCGAGGATCATCGTCGAGGGGGCCAACGGCCCGGTGACGGCGGACGCCGACCGGATCCTGGAGGACCGGGGCGTGATGGTCGTGCCGGACATCCTCGCCAACGGCGGCGGCGTCGCGGTCTCGTACTTCGAGTGGGTGCAGGACATGCAGGCCTACTTCTGGTCCGAGGACGAGGTCAACGACCGGCTGCGGACGCTGATGGAGCGGGCCTACAGCGAGGTGGCGATGNTCGCCACCACGCAGGGCGTCAGCATGCGCCAGGCGGCGCACATCATCGGGGTGAGCCGGGTCGCCGAGGCCCACCAGACGCGCGGCCTCTACCCCTGAGCGACCCGCGGCCGATCCGCGGTTCCCGCCTGGACCAGCCGTCCTCTCCCCCACGGGGACGCAGTCCCGACCGACGGGACATCCGCCGGCGCGAGGTGACGCGCCGGCCCCGGAACGGGCCGCGCCGGGCGGCATCCCGGGATGCCTGGGACTGCCACCGGCCGGTGCCGGTCGCCGAGTTGCCGGGGGTGACCACGGTCAAGGCCACCGATCGTGCGAGCTCTCGGCAACTCGTGCGGCTGCCCGACCTGGCCGCGTCGAACCCGGCCGCGTCGAACCCGGCCGCGTCGAACCCGGCCGCGTCGAACCTGGCCGCGTCGAACCTGGCCGCCGGCGCTCAGCGGCCCCGCCCGGCTCGGGCGCGACGCCGGGGCCGGGGCCGGGGACCGGCCGAGCCCGGTCCGATCGGGGACCCCCCCGCCGGAGGGCCCGCCGCCGGGAAGGCCCCTTCGGCGGGGAACACCGCCGCCGTCGCCGCCGCGGCGGCGACGGCGAGCAGGGCGTCGCGGTCGTCGGCCGGCGCGGTGCGGTTGCGGCGGCGGTGACCGCAGCGCTCGCAGGCGTGGGTGAGGATCACGTCGTGCGTCCGGGCCTCGACGGCCACCGGGCGCATCACCCCACCGCAGGCGGCCGCACGGTCGCCGGGATGCACGTCGACGTGGCGCGAGCACAGGCAGGCCGGGCAGTGGTTGGTGTACCCGTCGCCGCGCACGGCGGTCCCGCAGACGAGGCAGTCGAAGTCCTCCGTGGTGCGGGTGAATCGCCGGCTCACCGGTCCAGCGTAGAGCCCGCCGCACCGACGCAGGCTTTGTTGTGCCGTGGCCCGCCGTCGCGACGGCTGCCCGGCATGTGTGTTCCCGGAGACGACCGGAGATGTNGGACCCACAGGATGAAATAGTGGGCGAACCATACCGGGCGTGGCGTGGCCGCGTCCGACCGCGCTCGTCGTCCCGGCTGCGTCCCGAGGAGGTCCCGCTGTGCAGGCAGCTCAACCCCTGCCGCCCGAGGAACCCGGGCGGGCGAGCACACCGGCCGCGGAGCTGTCCGACCGTGACCGGCGCATCCTTCGCTTCGAGCAGGGCTGGTGGCGTCATCCGGGGGCAAAGGAGGAGGCGATCCGTGCCGAGTTCGGCCTGTCCTCGACGCGCTACTACCAGATCCTCAATCGACTGATCGACTCGGACGCGGCACTGATCACCGATCCGATGCTCGTCCGGCGGCTACGCCGGCTGCGCGAGCAGCGCCGGGCCGCCAGGTCCGGCCGCCGGGACCGGAGCGAGGAGTAAAGCCGCTCATGACGCATGGCACGAGCGCGCCGCCGCGACGCCGCCCCCCGGGCCGGCGCGCGGACCGGCTGCACGCCGTGGCGGCGGGGGCCGTCGCTGTCCTCGCCGTGCTCGCGGGCATCCTGCTGGTCAACCTGTTCAACGGCACGTCCGACCCCGAGCGGCCGAAGCCGGTCGCGGCGCCCATCCACACCCCGGACGGCGGCAGCCCGAGCCCGTCCCCCGCGGTGCACCGCACGACGCCCGCGGCCTCGCCGACCCGTCGCCCGAGCCCGGCCGCGACGACGCCGCCCGCCGAGCGGCCACCATCCTCGACACCCGCGCCGCCGCCGGCACCGCACAGCCAGCGGCCCACCGTGACGGCGCCGGTGGTCGTGCTGAACAACTCCCGGATCTCCGGCCTGGCGGAGGTCGCGGCCGGGCGGGTCGAGGCCGCCGGGTTCCCCGTCGAGCGGACCGGTAACTTCCAGTCGGTCTACAACGTGCCGGTCTCGACGGTGTTCTATGACGACGACGACGCCGCGGCCGCCCAGGCGCTCAAGGACGCCGTTCCGGGCATCGAGAAGATCGTCCCCCGCTCGCAGACGAGGATCGTCTCCACCAACACCCTGATCCTCGTCATCACTCGCGACTTCCCCGCCGACCCGGAAAAATGATCAGTGATCGTCCCGTCTGGGACATCCCCCGGTGGGCATGTCCGCCGGTCCTCGACCATCGACCCCGGGAAGGCTCCGTGAGCGATTCCGCCCAGCACCGCGCGCCNGCGCCCCGCACCCCCGCCGGGGGTGCGGGGCTCGCCGCCCTGCTCACCGCTCCCGACCGCGCGCTGATCGCCCTCGACTACGACGGCACGCTCGCCCCGATCGTCGCCCGCCCGGCCGACGCCGTCCCCGCCCCCGGGGCGATCGAGGCGCTGCGCCGGATCTCCCGTGCGGTGGGCACGCTGTCGATCATCACCGGGCGGCCGGTCGACGCGCTGCTGGAGCTGACCGGGGTGGAGAAGCTCCCCGACCTCGGCGAGCTGGTCATCCTGGGCCAGTACGGACTGCAGCGGTGGGACTCGCGGTCGCGCGCGATCACCAGCCCGGAGCCGCTGCCGGGCGTGGGCGCCGTCCGCGCCGCACTGCCCGAGCTGCTGCGCGACGCCCCCGCCGGCACGGTGGTCGAGGACAAGCACCAGGCGCTCGTCGTGCACGTGCGCCGCACCGCCGACCCGGACGCGGCGCTGGCCGCCCTCGCCCCGGCGCTGACGACCCTCGCCGAGGAGCACGGGCTGGAGGCCGCCCCCGGCAAGAAGGTGCTGGAGCTGCGCCCGCCCGGTCACGACAAGGGGGGCGCGCTGCGCGAGCTCGTCGCCGCCCGCGGGGCGCGCTCGGTGCTCGTCGCCGGGGACGACTACGGCGACCTGCCCGCCTTCTCCGCCGTCGACGAGATGCGGGCGGGCGGCCTGCCCGGCATCACGGTCTGCAGCGACAGCCCCGAGGTCCCCGCCGTGTTGCGGGAGCGCGCCGACCTGGTCGTCGGCGGTCCCGCCGGGATGGTCGCGCTGCTGGAGGTGCTCATCGAGCGTCTCGGCGGCTGACCGGCGCGTCGGGGCGATCCGCGGCGAGGGCGTCGAGCTGGTCGGTGAACCAGACCCGCGGTGGCAGCCGGCCCGCCACGGCGGCGAGCTCGCCGGCGCGGCGCCGGCGGTCGGCCGCGGGCATCGTCAGCGCCGCATGCAGGGCCTGCGCCGTCGCCTGGATGTCGAACGGATTGATCACCAGCGCCGCCCGCCCCATCTCCGCGCAGGCCCCCGCCTCCCGGGACAACACCAGCACGGCGTCGCGCCGCGACACGACCGGCCCCTCCTTCGCGACGAGGTTCATCCCGTCCCGGATCGGGTTGACGACGAGCACCTCGGCGAGCGAGAGCGCGGCGATCGACCGCGGATAGTCGTCGGTGATCTCCAACCGCAGCGGCAGCCAGGTGTCCGTGGCGAACTCGTCCTCGATCTCCGCGGCGAGCCGCTGCACCGCGGCCGTGTACTCGCGGTACTCCGGCAGGTCGTGCCGCGAGGGGTAGGCGCAGACGAGGTGCATCACCTTGCCGCGCCACTCCGGGCGGGTCCGCAGCAGCTCGCGGTAGGCGGCGAGGCCGCGCACGATGTTCTTGGACAGCTCGGTGCGGTCCACCCGGACGATCAGGCGCCGGCCCTCGGCCAGCTCGACGAGCTCCGCCGCCCGGGCGGCGACGTCGGACGCGTCGGCCCGGTCGCGCAGCTCGTCGGCGTCGACGCCGAGCGGGTGTACCCCGATGCGCACTGTGTGTCCGGCCTCCGTCGCCCCGGCGGGCGGCGCCACCGTGATCGAGCGCCGCTCGACCCGCACGCCGGGCAGACCGCGGACGCACTCGGTGAAGGCGTCGGCCCACGCGTCGGTGAGAAACCCCAGCCGGTCGGCGCCGAGCATGCCGCGCAGGATCTGCTCGCCGACGTCATCGGGCAGCATCCGGAAGTACTCCGGCGGCGCCCACGGGGTGTGGCTGAAGTGACCGATGCGCAGGTCCGGGCGCAGCCGGCGGAGCTGCCCGGGGACGAGGGTCAGGTGGTAGTCCTGGATGAGCACCGAGGCGCCCGGGGCGGCCTCGTGCGCCAGCGCCTCGGCGAACATCGCGTTGTACGCCTCGTAGGCCGCCCAGTCGCGGCGGAACGACGGGCCGAACACCGGCTGCGAGGCCGGGGCGTAGAGCAGGTGCTGGATGAACCACAGGATGCGGTTCGCGACCGCGTTGTAGGCCCGGTCGAACACGACCCGGTCGACGTCGAGCATCCGCACGGCCGTACCGCCGGTGTCGTGGCCGGCGAGGTCGAGCCGGCCGGCCGGTGCGGCGCGGACCGCGCGCCGGTCGGCATCGCCGAGCGCGGCGCACACCCAGACCATCGGCAGGGCCTCGGGCGGGGCGTCGACCGCCGCCTGGCCCAGACCGCTGACCAGCCCGCCCGCCCCCCGGCGCAGCACCAGCTCCCCGCTGTCACCGGTGACGAAGGCCACCGGCCCCCGGTTGGAGGCGACCAGCACCCGGGCCGTCCCCAGCGGCGAAGGACCCCCCGACGTGCCCTGCTCGGCTTCCCGCATCCGCTGCACACTGCGGAGGGTAGGCCATTCGGACGGTCGTCCAGGCCCGACCGCCGGCCACACCGCGGCCATCCGGCGCGGGTTCCGCCGGATATGGCCGGACATCGTCCGTCCGGTGTCCGGCCGCCGTCCGGTCCGCCAACACCAGGCGAACCAGCCGCGAACCGGCTGCCGGCGGGCGGGTCAGACGGCGGGCAGGTCAGACGGCGGGCAGGTCAGACGGCGACGGCCGTCCGCACCGCGCTCGCCCATCCCGCGCCGACCGTGCCCGCCTCGACGGTGACGTTGTCGTACCGCTCGAGCAGGGCGGTGATGTCGGGGTGGCGCAGCGCGTTGGCGACCAGGTGCATGCGCCCGACATGCGGGGCCATCGCCAGGTCGCTGGCNGAATCGCCGATCGCGATCGCCTCGGCCGGGGACACGCCGCGCCGCTTGAGGTCGTAGGCCACCGCGTCGCCCTTACCCACCCCGTCGGGGACGAGGTGGTAGACGTGCGGCGCCACGCCCAGCCCAGGCATGTGGGCCGGCGAGATCAGACCGTTGTCACGCATGCTCAGCCAGGCGAAACCGGTCTCGGCGAGCCAGCCGTCGACCTCGGGCACGTCGATGCGGCCGCGGAGCATCACGTCGACCTCGCGGCCGGCGTGCCAGGGGGTGTGCAGCTCCAGGCGGCCCGGGTAGCGCTCGATCAGCCGGTCGAGCAGCGACTCGGGGACCTGGTCGAAGTCCGGCGGCATGGCACCGCGCAGGATCTCGCTGTCCCGCCCGTCGTTCCAGCCGACGATGGCGCCGAGCTCCCCGATGAAGCCGTCCGCGCCGAAGATCTGTGCCGCCTCGACGAGCTGCGGCCGGGTGCGGCCGCTGACCAGCACCAGCGCGACGCCGGCCGAGTGCAGCTCGGCGAGCGCCTGCGCCGGGTCCAGGGTGATCGTCCCGCCCTCGGCGCGGAAGAAGCAGCCCTTCGGGCCGACCATCGTGCCGTCGAGATCGGTGTAGACGACGCGAATACTCACTGTCACGGACTCCCTGGTCTGCGAGATGGGTCGGCCCGCCGGCACCGGCTGCCCAGGCACCGGGCGCGAGCGGCGGTCACCGGACGCGGGCCCGGCGTGCCCGGCGCCGGTGAACATTCTGGGGGCCGGGGCGGGCTGCACCCGGCGAAACACGATCTCATGGCCGTGAACCACGAAACACTGGTGCACGATCTCCGGCACACGGTCTACAGTACGGACAGACAACTTCATCTGGCTCATCCAGAGGGGCAGAGGGAACGGCCCAGTGAAGCCCCGGCAACCACCCGCATCCGATGCGTGGCAGGTGCTAATTCCGACCCGTGGCAGGTTGCCCCGGGAAAGATGAGGAGCTTCTTCATGACTCTCGCGCCCGAGCGTGCCGACACCACCGCCCTCGACGTCGCGAACCCCGCGGTCGGACTGTCCTGTCGCCACTGCGGCGCCACCTACCCGCTCTCCCCGACCCACGTGTGCGTGGAGTGCTTCGCCCCGCTGGAGATCTCCTACGACCCCGACCTGCTCGGCCGGGTCACCCGGGAGTCCATCGAGCGCGGGCCGGCCAACCTNTGGCGCTACGTCGGCCTGCTGCCCGCGGGGCATGACCCGGCGCGCCGGGTGTCGCTCGGCGCCGGCTGGACGCCGCTGCGCCCGGCCCCGCGCCTGGCCGCCGAGCTGGGGATGAAGACGCTCTACGTCAAGGACGACAGCGCCAACCCGACGCATTCGTTCAAGGACCGCGTCGTCTCGGTGGCCCTCAGCGCCGCCCGCGAGCTCGGATTCACCACGGTGGCCTGCGCCTCGACCGGCAACCTCGCCCAGTCCGTGGCCGCGCACGCCGCCGGGGCCGGCCTGCGCTCGGTGGTGCTGGTGCCGCACGACCTGGAGGCCGGCAAGACCGTCTCCACCGGCGTGTACGGCGGGACCCTCGTCGCGATCCAGGGCAACTACGACGACGTCAACCGGCTGTGCAGCGAGCTGGCCGGCGAGTACGAGTGGGCGTTCGTCAACGTCAACGTCCGCCCCTTCTACGCCGAGGGCTCCAAGACGCTGGGTTACGAGGTCGCCGAGCAGCTCGGCTGGCGGCTGCCCGAGCAGGTCGTCGTGCCGATCGCGTCCGGCTCGCTGCTGACCAAGGTCGACAAGGCCTTCGGCGAGCTCGGCAAGCTGGGCCTGGTGGAGCCGACGCCGTACCGGGTCTTCGGCGCGCAGGCAGCCGGCTGCAACCCGGTGGCCGCCGCGTTCGCCCGCGGGGTCGACACGGTCGCCCCGGTGCGACCGTCGACGATCGCCAAGTCGCTGTCCATCGGCAACCCGGCCGACGGCCCGTACGCCCTCGACGTCGCCCGCCGCACCGGCGGTGCGATCACGGACGTCAGTGACGACGAGATCCTCGAGGGTATGCGGCTGCTGGCCCGCACCGAGGGCATCTTCGGCGAGACCGCCGGCGGCGTCACGGTCGCGAACCTGCGCCGCCTGCTGCGCGAGGGCCTGCTCGACCCAGCCGCCGAGACCGTCATCTACAACACCGGCGATGGACTGAAGACCCTCGACCCGTTGGTCGAGACCGGCGGACCGACGGCCACTATCAAGCCGTCGCTGCGCGCCTTCGAGGCCGCCGGCCTCGGCGACGACTGATCACCCCCGCCTCCTCCCGGACCCGCGGTCTGGGTCCCTGCGGCACGGTTCCTTGCCCTTCCAGAGGGACGAATCAGGCACGAAACCCTCCAGAAGGGCAAGGAAGTCGCCGGCCCTGGCGGGCCTGGCGGCCACCAGCGCCGCGACCTGTCGGCTAGCGGACACCGAGCCGGCAGCCGGCAGGCTCGCCGCCCGCACACGAGGCTGACCGGGGATGTCGCCACGCCGCACCCGGTCGCGGAACGGGCCGTGGAAGCTGCGGTGCGCAACGCGGCGAAGCGACGGCGAGCTTGCACTCTCCCATGCCGAGTGCTAAACAGGACTTGGCACTCTCACCTAGGGAGTGCCAAGGCTGAAACGGCGAGGCTGCCCGTTCACCCGGCGTCCACGGTGGTTGCACCGAGGTCGGAGCCGGCGGGAGCCGTCCGTCGCGGGCGTCGTTGTGGCCAGGCCATCGAACCTGCCATCCCACTGGGAGGACCCAGAAACCATGCCGAAGATCATTGCCTTCGATGAGGAGGCTCGGCGCGGCCTGGAGCGCGGCATGAACCAGCTGGCCGATGCGGTCAAGGTCACGCTCGGTCCGAAGGGTCGCAACGTCGTTCTGGAGAAGAAGTGGGGCGTTCCCACGATCACCAACGACGGTGTGAGCATCGCCAAGGAGATCGAGCTCGAGGATCCGTACGAGAAGATCGGTGCGGAGCTCGTCAAGGAAGTCGCGAAGAAGACCAACGAC